>JAGHYO010000010.1 GCA_017743605.1 Thermoflexus sp.
CTACCTGCGGATTGTGCGCGGGGAGCCCGAGCTCCCCGACACGCCTTGAAAGGAGGCCCTCGATGGCGTGGTCCCGGATCGCGGCGATCGCCGAGAAAGAGGTGCATGAAGCCCTGCGCAACCGCTATGTGCTGATGCTGCTCATCACCCTGCCGATCGCCTTCGCCGCCCTCCCGGTCGTGAGCCTGCTCAGCATCCGAGGGCTCCCGGCTTCGCCGCCCTCCGAGACCTCCCGCGGGCTGCCCCCGGCCCTGGCCCGGCGGCTGGCCGGCCTCTCCCCCCGGGAGCAACTGGAGGTCTTCCTGACCTCCCAGTTCATGCTCATCCTCTGGATCGCCCCCCTCGCCCTCCCGATGACCATCGCCACCTACAGCGTGGTCGGGGAGAAGCGGGAGAAAGCCCTGGAGCCCCTGCTGGCGACCCCGGTGACCACCGCGGAGCTGCTCGCCGGCAAGGCCCTCGCCGCCGCCGCCCCGGGGATCGCCCTCAGCGGGCTGACCTATCTGCTCATGGTGGGAGCCGCCGGGATCATCGGCCTCTCCGCCCCCGCCTTCCGGGTCCTTTGGGGTCCCACCGCCTGGTTCCAGATCGCGGGGATCGGCCCGCTGCTCACCCTGCTGGCGACCTTGCTGGGGCTGATCATCTCCTCCCGAGTCAACGACCCCCGCCTGGCCGAACAGATCGGCATGATCGTGGTCCTCCCCCTCCTGGGACTGATCATCGCCCAGAGCATGGGGGTGCTGTGGCTGAGCGGGACCCTGCTCCTGGGGGCGGCCCTTTTCCTGCTGGCGGCCGACGGGTTCCTGCTCGCCCTGGCGGTGGCCCTCTTCGAGCGGGAGACCATCCTCACCCGGTGGCGCTGAGGACCCGGGGCTTTCCATGAGGGGTCCGGCGGGGCCGGTGTTTCACGTGAAACATCACGGCCAGAAGACGTGAGGGGCGCCGTCGACGAAGAGATCCCCCAGGCGGGCCTGGCGGAGGGCCTCGAAGCGGGCCCGACACTCCACCAGGGTGTCCCCCCCCAGCTTCTCCAGCAGGACGTCGGCCAGGACGAAGGCCATCATCGCCTCCACGATGGGGCAGGCCCGGGGGACCGGGCAGAAGTCCGACCGCTCGTAGCGGGTCTCCGCAGGCTGGCCAGTGGAAAGGTCCACAGAAGGCTGGGGCGTGAGGGTGGTGGCGACCGGCTTGATGGCCACGCGGACCACAATCGGGGCCCCGTTGGAGATCCCCCCCTCGATCCCTCCAGCACGGTTGGTGCGGCGGACCAGCCGCTCTCCCTCTCGGAAGATCGGGTCCTGGGCCTCCGTGCCCCGGCGGCCTGCCAGGGCGAACCCCTCCCCGATCGCCACCCCCTTGACCGCCGGGATGCTCCCTAGGGCCATCATCAGACGGGCGCTCAGCCGGCGGTCCCAATGCGCGTGGGAGCCCAGCCCCGGCGGCACCTCAAGGGCCACCCCCTCGATGACACCGCCCAGGGTGTCCCGCTCCCGCATGGCCGTCTCGATCGCCGCCTGCATTTGGGCCGAGGCCTCCGGATCGGGGCAGCGGACCGGGTCCGCCTCCGCCCGCTCGAACCGGGCTTCATAGGGGAGATCCTCCGGGAGGGCCGCCCGGACCGGCCCGATCTGGACCACGTAGCTGCCGACCGTGATCCCGAAGGCCGCCAGCAGCTGCTTGCACAGGGCTCCCACGGCCACCCGAGCGGCCGTCTCCCGGGCGGAGGCCCGCTCCAGGCCCGGACGGAGATCCCGATAGCCGTACTTGACCGCCGCCGCCAGATCCACATGGCCCGGCCGGGGGACCGTCATCGGCTCCACTGGCCGCCCCCGCCACCGGGCGTGATCCCGGTTCTCGATCTGAAGGGCGATGGGCACCCCCGTGGTCATCCCCTCCAGGACCCCGCTCAGGACGATCACGCGGTCGGCCTCCAGGCGCATGCGAGGCCCCGCCCCCAGGCCGCGCTGCCGCCGGGCCAGCTCCCGGTTCACCGCCTCCACATCCACCGGAAGGCCGGCCGGGAGGCCCTCCAGGATGGCCACCAGGGCCGGCCCATGGGATTCGCCGGCCGTGAGAAACCGCAAGGGCATGTCGCGCTACCTCCCCCCAGGGGATGGGAAACCCGATGGGGCATCTCCCCTCTGAATCCCACCCGGGTCCTTCATCCTTTGGCGACCCGGAGCACGCCCAGGAGGAGGGACATCCCGTCGATGGTGGCCCGCTCCACGGCCTCCGCTGCCGGAGGCGGCGCCATAGGGAGCAGCTGCTCGGACAGGGTCTCCGCCTGGATGTAGTCAGCGTGGGCCGCGATGGCCTCCGCCAGCCCCGGATCCGCCTGGTAGTACGTCACGATGCGGTCGGCCACGTCGAAGTCCGCCCGCTTGCGCAGCTCCTGGATCCGCCGCACCACCTCCCGGGCCCGCCCCTCCTTCCGCAACACATCGGTGAGCTCCGTCCATACCGCGGCCACGTAGTCGTTCTCCTCCACGAAGACCCACCCGGGCTTCGGCCGGTAACGAACCTCCAAGTCCTCGGGTCCTACGTCCACGACCTCCCCATCTACCTGCACGGCCACTGTCTCCCCGCGCTGCAGCGCCCGGAGGATCGTCTGGGCGGGCAGCCCGGCCAGGGCCTCCTGCACCAGCGGGAGCCGCGCCCCCAGCCGCGGCCCCAGGCGGTCCGGCCGGACCCGGATCTCCGGATCAGCGACCTCCGTGAGGTCCGTGATGAAGGTCAGCTCCTTGATGTTCAGCTCGTCCAGGAGAATGTCCGCCAGGCGGCGCACGGCCTCCGCCTCCTCCGAGCTTCGCACCCGGAAGGCGATCCGGGCCAGGGGCTGGCGCACGCGGATCCGGGCCGCGTTGCGGGCCGCCAGGCCCATGCTGGTCAGGCGCATCATCCGCCGCATCTCCGACCGCAGCCCCTCGTCCGCCCGCGACGGATCCGGCTCCGGCCAGCGGGAGAGATGAACGCTCTCCGGGGCCTCAGGGTTCACCCGCGCCACCAGGTTGCGATAGAGGGCCTCGGCGGTGAAGGGGATGAAGGGCGCCAGCAGATGGCTCAGGGTCACCAGGCACTCGTAGAGGGTATGATAGACCGCCGCCTTGTCGGCGTCGTTCTCGTTCTTCCAGAACCGGCGCCGGCTGCGGCGCACGTACCAGTTGGAGAGATCGTCCACGAAGGCCGCGATCCGCCGGCCGGCCGTCGTCGGGTCGTAGTCCTCCAGGGCCTCCGTGACCTCCTGGATCAGGGCGTGCAGCTCCGCCAGGATCCAGCGGTCCAGGGGCGGGCGCTCCGCCACCGGCGGCGCCGGGACCGCCCGGGGATCGAAGCCGTCCAGCCGGGCGTAGGTCACGAAGAACCGGTATGTGTTCCACAGGGTCAGCAGGAAGGTGCGCACCACGTCCCCGACCAGGTTTACCGAGACGCGACGCTCCTGGCCCGGCGGCGACACGGTGTAGAAATACCAGCGCAGGGCATCCGCCCCGTGGACGCTGATGACCTCCCAGGGATCTACCACATTCCCTCGGGATTTGGACATCTTCTGGCCCTTCTCGTCCAGGACCAGGCCCAGGGAGATCACGTTCCGGAAGGCCACCGCGTCGAAGAGCAGGGTGGCGATGGCGTGCAGGGAGTAGAACCAGCCCCGGGTTTGGTCCACCCCCTCGCAGATGAAATCGGCCGGGAACTGCTCCTGGAAGAGATCCTGGTTCTCGAAGGGGTAATGCCACTGGGCCACCGGCATGGCCCCGGAGTCGAACCAGACGTCGATCACCTCGGGCACCCGCTGCATCAGCTCCCCGCACCGCTCGCAGCGATAGCGCACCTCGTCCACATACGGCTTGTGCGGATCCCAGGGGTCTGGCCAGCGGAAGCCCGCCGCTTCCACCTTCGCCCGCAGCTCGGCATAGGAGCCGAGGCACTCCCGGTGGCCGCAGCGAGCGCACTCCCAGATGGGCAGCGGGATGCCCCAGTAGCGCTCCCGGCTGAGAGCCCAGTCCACGTTGTTCTCCAGCCAGTTGCCGAACCGTCCCTCGCCGATCTGCGGCGGATACCAGCGGATGGTCTTGTTCAGGGCCGCCAGGCGGTCCTTGAAGCGCGTGGTCTCGATGAACCAGGAGGTCCGGGCGTAATACAAGAGCGGCGCCCCGCACCGCCAGCAGAACGGATAAGTGTGCAGATAGATCCCGGCGAAGTAGAGAAGCCCTCGCCGCTGCAGGTCCTCGATGATGAGAGGGTCCGCGTCCTTAACGAACATCCCCCGCCAGGGCGTCACCTCATCGACGAACCGGCCCCGGGGGTCCACTGTGACCAGCACCGGCAGCCCGTGCTCTCGGCCCAGCTGCATGTCCTCCGCACCGAAAGCGGGGGCGATGTGCACGATCCCCGTCCCCTCCTCTAGGCTGACGAAAGGGGCCGTGACCACGTAGTGGGCCTCCCTCTCGAGGGGGAGGAAGGTGTAGAGCGGGCGGTAGCACAAGCCGGCCAGCTCCCGTCCGGGCATCCGGGCCACCACCCGGTAATCCCCCCGCAGCGCCCGCTCCAGAAGGGCCTCCGCCAGGATCAGGCGCTCCACCTCGCCGTCCCGCTCTTGCTCGGCCATCGCGTAGATCGCCTCCGGATGGACGGCGAGGGCCGCGTTGCCCGGCAGCGTCCACGGCGTGGTGGTCCAGACCAAGAAATACGTCCCCTCCTCCTCCCGCAGCGGGAACTTCACGTAAACCGAGGGGTCCTCTGTGTCCTCCCGGTAGCCCAGGGCCACCTCGTGATCGGAGAGGGGCGTGCCGCACCGCGGGCAGTAGGGAACCACCTTGTAACTCTGATACAGCAGCCCCCGATCCCAGAGCTGACGCAAGATCCACCAGACCGATTCGATGTATTCGTTGCTCAGGGTGATGTAGGCATCATGCAGGTCGATCCAGAAGGCGATGCGCTCCGTGAGGGTCTCCCACTCTTTCACGTAACGGAACACGCTCTCCTCGCAGCGCCGGTTGAACGCCGCCACCTCATAGCGCTCGATGTCCGCTTTCGAGGTGAAGCCGAGCTCCTTCTCCACCTCCAGCTCCACCGGCAGCCCGTGGGTGTCCCACCCGCCCCGGCGAAGGCAGTGATACCCCCGCATCGTCTTGTAGCGCGGGAACAGATCCTTGAAGGCCCGGGCCAGCACGTGATGGATGCCCGGCAGGCCGTTGGCCGTGGGCGGCCCCTCATAGAACACATACCGCGGCCCACCCTTCGTCCGCTCCATCGAGCGCTCAAAGATCCGCCTATCCTTCCAGAAAGCGAGGATTTGTTCCTCTAATTGTGGAAAGTTCGCACGAGCAGGAACTTGTTCAAACATGACAACCTCCTGAATTTGATCTTCTGGTTCGGAAAATCCTGAGGGCTCATCCGCCCGGCGGCCAGCGGGGCCCTTACAGGCCGGGCGCGAGGGCGATCTCGATCCGCTTGTTGATCCGCCCTTTGCTTTTGTAATCCACGATCTGGACCCGGCCGACCTCCCGGGTGTTGGCCACGTGGGTTCCTCCATCCGCCTGGATATCCAGCCCCTCGATCTGCACGATCCGCACGATCCGGATCTCCGAGGGAAGAAGGTTCGCCTTCGTGCGGATCAGGTCGGGGTGGCGATCGACCTCCTCCCGGGGCATGAAGAAGACCCGCACCGGGCGCGCGGCAGCCACCTCCGCGTTCACTTTCTCCTCGATCTCCCGGGCCAGCTCCCCGCGCAGGGTTTCGAACTCGAAATCCATGCGGCCGCGCAGAGGCTCCATGTTCCCACCGGTAACCTTGGCCCCGTAGTCCCGCCAGACCACACCGCACAAGATGTGGAGGGCGGTGTGGGTGCGCATCAGGGCGTAGCGGCGTTCCCAGTCGATCTCCCCGCGCACGGTCCCGCCGACGGGCGGAGGCGCTCCCTCCACCTCGTGCCAGACCAGCGGGCCCTGGCGGCGGACGACGGTCACGCGCCAGGTGCGAACGCCATCGGTCAGCCACCCCCCATCGGGGGGCTGACCGCCGCCCCCCGGATAGAAGGCTGTGGCGTCCAGCGCCACCGCCGTTCCCTCCACCGCCACCACCGTGGCCTCGAAGGTCCGCTGATAAGCATCTGTGAGGTAGAGCAATTGGGTCTCCATCGGCGGATCCATCCTCATAAAACACAATCGGCCCTCGCCCCAGAGGGACGAGAGCCGATGGCTCCCGCGGTACCACCCTGCTTCCCGGCTGAGCCGGGCCGCTCCTGACGGGGACAGGCCGGATCCGCCGCCGTCCGATCCCCGCGCCTTGGATAACGGGAGGCGAACCCCGGGTGAGCCTACTGACCCGCCGGATCACGGGCGTTCGGTCACCGGCTCAGGAGGGATCTTCAGCCCGACGTCGGCATCCGGCTCCCACCGCCCCGGACTCGCTGGGCCCGACGGCCCGGGCCTACTCGTCTCCGTCATCGCCGTTGCCTGGATTCCACTGTCCTGATCGATGGACTTCTGGAAAAACTATAGCGGGGTCGGAGAGAGTTGTCAATCGCATCGATGGGCTCCGGCTTCAGGGCCCGCAAGGAGGCGCCGATCGCCCAACGCGGGCCGGAGGCCGGGGTGCGATGTTCGGTGCCGGCCCGGAACGGCGGCGAAGACGGCCGCGCCGAGGGAGAGGATGGCAGCCCCCAGCGCCCGGACAGCGCCGCTGTGGACCGCGAAGTCGCCGCATCAGCGGCAACCCGCCCCTCTCATCACCCCCATCGGGCAGCGGTTTGGGCCCCCCTTTCTCCGACCCGGAGGGCCCCGTGCCTGCCTTTGCCGTCAGCGTTGCGGAGCCGGAGGCGGTGGGGGAACCTCGACCCGGGCGATGGGATCCGAGAGGGTGATCGGGAAGGGGAACAGCAGCCCTGCTCCTGTGCGGTGAACGCTGATCACCAGCCAGCGGGGACCCCAATCCGGGCGCACGTGAGCGAGGCAGCGACATCGATACCCCTCTCCCACCTCCCCCCTTTGCTCGGGATCGGGATCCCAGTCCTCCCTTTCCACCGCGTAGCCTGCCGGGGCGGAGAGAACGACGTCCAGATCAAGCTCGATTCCCAGCGTCGCGGGTCCAGTCCCCGACAGGAACAGCGGATTGAACTGACCCGGGTCGTCCCGCTGCCTCCGGAATTCCCACTCAAAGGAAAGCCACGGGCATTCGCTGCGGACAGGCTTGCCGGTGTAGGAATCGAAATACTCATAGGTCCATCGGAGATCGCCCACCCGGACGATGAAGCCCGCGATCTCCACCGGCGTGTCCACCGGGATGACAGGGAGCTCCCTTAGGGCTTCCCTTGCGGGGGGTGGCGGAGGCGTCTCGGGGGGAAGATTCGGGCATGGCTCCGTCCAGAAAGCCGGCTCCGGCTCGGGGGCGCGCAAGGCACAGGCTGCAGCCAGCGCGGCGGTTAGAGCCAACCCTAATCTCGGAAAATTGACGCGCGAAGGAACAGATTCCAACATGATAACCTCCGAAACGCGGTCTTCTGATTTCAGGAAATCGCGCGCCTTTCGGCCTGCGGCGGTCGGCAGGATCTGTATGGGCTGGGCTCAGGGGCGATCCTCGATCCGCTTGCGCTCACGTATAGCATCCTGAAATAGGCACAATCTGCCAAGCGCTTTGACCACCCGAACAGGCCGCCGGCTGCATCCATAGGGCGCGTTCCACCCCCCTAGAGGCAGTCACCGGCTCGGGAGGGATCTTCGGCCCGACGTCGGCGTCCGGCTCCCACCGCCCCGGGCTCGCTGGGCCTGACGGCCCGGGCCTACTCGCCTCCGTCATCACCGTTGCGCAGATTCGGATGTAACTCCTGTTCAGAAAAACCACAGCCCCGCGGGAAAGGCTTGTGTATCCGCAGTCCTCTGGGAGTGTGTCCCGAGATCGTCGGCAGCCCGGGTAGACATAGGCCCACTGTGGGCAGTTGGCCTACGTGGGCAGGGGGCAACGCCCTCGCCTACCTCTCATGGCCCTCACCCGCCCGACCCGACAAAATTGGGATGCACCCTCCTCCGGGGATGTGTCCCAATTTTGTTAGGCCTGGCCACCTTGTAGGACAACTGCTCGCAGTTATCCGACGATTTGGGGACACACCTTCCTCCGACCATGGCTCCGCGGTTTCGCCCGCCCGCAAGCAGCGGCTCTGAGAGACCTTCGTCCCACGACCGGATAACGGGAGTTGCCCCTTTCACGCGTTCTGGAGTAAGGTGAAAAAGATATGGGAAGGACCCAGGCGTCCGCCCGACCGTGGATGGCCGGGGCGGTCCCCTGTAGATCCGTTGATCCGCCGTCGGAGGAGGATCAGAGATGAGGCCCGCGAGGCCGAAGGCCTCCCTTCGCCTGAACGCGGAGATCGATGCGCTGTGCGTGCATGCCATCCGGGCGCTGGTCATGGACGCAGTGGAGCAGGCCCGCTCGGGTCACCCCGGCATGCCCATGGGGATGGCCGACGCTGCTTACGTGCTGTGGCGCTACGTCATGCGCCATAACCCCCGCAACCCCCTCTGGCCCAACCGAGATCGCCTGGTGCTCTCCGCGGGGCACGGCTCGATGCTGCTGTACGCCCTGCTGCACCTTTCCGGCTACGACGTGCCCATGGCGGAGATCCGCCGCTTCCGCCAGTGGGGGAGCATCACCCCGGGCCATCCGGAATACGACCCGCGCCGGGGCGTCGAGACCACCACCGGACCTCTGGGCCAGGGGTTCGCCAACGCGGTGGGGATGGCCCTGGCCGCCCGCATGCTCGCCGAGCGCTTCAACCGGCCAGGCTTCCCCATCGTGGACCACTTCGTTTACGTCATCGCCTCGGACGGCGATCTGATGGAGGGCATCTCCCACGAGGCTGCCTCCCTGGCCGGCCATTGGGGGCTCGGGAACCTGATTGTCCTCTACGACGACAACGAGGTCTCCATCGACGGCCCTACGGACCTGGCGTTCACCGAGGACGTGGCGATGCGGTTCCGGGCCTGTGGATGGCACGTGCTGGACCTCGACGGCCACGACCGGGAGGCGGTGGCCCAGGCCCTGGCCGAGGCCCAGCAGGCCGAAGATCGCCCCTCCCTGCTGATCTGCCACACCCACCTCGCCTACGGCAGTCCCAACAAACAGGACCGCGCGGAGGCACACGGGGCGCCTCTGGGGGCCGAGGAAGTGCGGCGGACCAAGGAGCGCATGGGCTGGCCCATCGAGCCCGCCTTCTACGTCCCGGAGGCCGTCTACGCCCACATGCGCGGGCTGATCGAAGAGGGCACCTGCCAGGAGGCAGGGTGGCGCGCCCGCTTCGAGGCGTATGCCGTAGCTCATCCGGACCTCGCAGCGGAGTGGATGCGCTGGTGGCGGGGGGAGCTCCCGGAAGGATGGGAGGAGGCGGTCCCCACCTTCTCGCCCTCCGCGGATGGGATAGCCACGCGGGCAGCCTCGGGGAAGGTGCTCAATGCCCTGGCCCGGGTCATCCCCAACCTGGTGGGGGGCAGCGCAGACCTGATGGAATCCACCCAAACGTATCTCCACGGCTTCCCGGCGGTCGGCCGAGGCCGCTTCGAGGGACGGAACATCCACTTCGGCGTGCGGGAGCACGCCATGGGGGGCATCCTCAACGGCATGAGCCTGTATGGCCCTTTCAAGGTTTATGGGGGCACCTTCCTGGTGTTCAGCGACTACATGCGGCCTGCCATCCGGCTGGCGGCGATGATGGGTCAGCCGGTGATCTATGTGTTCACCCACGACAGCATCGCCGTGGGCGAGGACGGGCCCACCCACCAGCCGGTGGAGCACCTCACGGCCCTGCGGGCGATCCCCAACCTGTGGGTGATCCGACCGGCGGACGCCAACGAGGCCGCCGAGGCCTGGAAGGTCGCCCTGCGGCGGCGTGATGGACCAGTAGCCCTGATCCTCACCCGCCAGAAAGCCCCGGTGCTGGACCGGAGCGCCCTGGCCCCAGCTTCGGAGCTGGCCCGAGGAGGGTATATCCTGGGGGAAGCCAGCGGAGGGAAGCCCGCCCTCGTTCTCATCGCCACTGGCTCCGAGGTCTCCCTGGCCCTGGCCGCCCGGGAGCAGCTGGAGGCCCGCGGGATCCCCACCCGGGTGGTGAGCATGCCGTGCACGGAGCTCTTCGAGGCCCAGCCGCAGGCCTATCGGCAGGCCGTGCTGCCGCCGGGGATCCCCCGCTTGGCCATCGAGGCGGGGATCCCGTGGGGATGGTATCGCTACGCCCAGGCCATCATCGGGCTGGAGCGTTTCGGCGCCTCTGCTCCCTATCCCGAGGTCTACCAGCGCCTGGGCTTCACGGTCGAGCGGGTGGTCGAGGAGGCCCTGCGGCTGCTTGGGCGTTGAGCCATATATCGCAGCTGAAGCCGCTCCGGCTGTCATGAACCTCCTGCGGGAGGGGCTTTAGCCCCGACCTTTCGGAGGGCTGAGGAAACTTGAACGGATCGATAACCTCGCTCTGGAAGCCCCAACGTGGTCAAGAACCGGAGAACCCGACAGGGTAGCCCAAAATCCCGCTGTAAAGACGGTGCGGCTGACCGAGTCCCTCGGCCAAAAGTCCGATCCACGGAAGCACAGAAGGAATTGACCCTGAAAGCGGATCGAGAAAGGGCAAGTGGAGGGGCGCTGCATCGCCCGTTTGGCGTCTCGATCCCGACAGTTTTGTGATGGATTCAAAAAGTAAATTCTTTCCATTGCCGCTACACGGCCACCTTCTGAAGCGGTAGAGGTTCTGTAGGTGGATGAAATGTGTGGTCTCTTGGGGCGCAAGGAAAGGGAACTTTAGACCTGGACCGTCTGGAACGCATATCATCCGTCACAATTTGAACGCTATCTGAAAGATTTTCAGGAAAGGGGGCAGCAAGCGGCCCAGGACTTTGCAGAGAAGCACACCTTGCGTTTTCTGCTTGCTTTTATGCAAGCTCATCATATCCCAATCCCTGGCAAAGGGCAGCCCTCGAAGGCTCAAATCGGGGAGGATCTGCATTAGCGTCTCCGAGAACGACGAGCATTAGGGCAACCTGTGTTCTCCTCCTCTCCGAAATTTATAAAGAGAGGAGGAAAGCACTCAGGGATTCGAGGAACCGAAGGCGATGGAAGGCTGAATCCCCAGTCTGTGTTCTCTCTCGCGAGCAGAGGAGCCAACCCGACGCCGTGAGAACGGGGGACGGATTTCCCCCAGGGGACACCGTGCCGCGACCCCCCTAAGCCCCGCGGAGGACCACCCGGGATGCGTGGAGACCAGGCTCCTTCGTAACCTTCCTGCCTGTGAAAGCGGTATAAATGGTGAATCACCGGAGATCCCGTGAGGGCCAGGATCCGGGAGAGGTCCGCTGGTGGAGGCGGATCGGTGTTCCCGTCCCGCCTGCGATGCGGATGGCCTGCCGGCGGAGGGGCCGGGTTCAGGGTCTGGGGCGCTTTCCTCGATCTTTCCCTCTCATGGGTATCTCCGCTTTCCGGGGATCTCCGCGCGCGGGGTTCCGTGGGCGGGGTCGACCTCACGGCGCTTTGTCGGCGGGTGACCCGGAACCCATTCTCCTAAAAGGAGGTGTCCGATATGCATTGCGGGTGTGCTTCGTTTCGGAGTGTGGTTGTTGGTCCTGGGGGCCCTCAGCGCGTGCAGTGGTATACCGATCACGCCCCCCGTCACCTTCGTGCCGCTGCCTACCCCTACCTCCAAACCTACCATCCCGGCGACGGTGAAGCTGATCGACCCCTCATACGGGCCGATAAACGGGAACGGCGTGTCCCCTAACCCGACCCCCACGCCGACAGCGACGAAGACGCCGACGCCCACGCCCTCCCCGACGGCGACGGCTACCCAAACCCCGACTCCCAAGCCGACAATGACGCCAACCCCGATCTCCAATGTTGACTTGGGGATCTTCAAGACGTTCCAGTGCCCCTTCCCCGGCATATTGTGCACGTTCACGCTGGTTGTCACCAACTACGGCCCAGGGATCTACAGCGGCCCCCTCACGGTCACCGACAAGACCGACCCGCCCTGGTCCACCGTCATCGCCTACGGCCAAGCCTAAGGCGACCACTGCCCCTTGATCGAGGGCAGCGACGCGAGCCTGTTGACCTGCTCCGTGCCCTCGGTCACCCTAAGCCCCGGTGACACTTATATCTTCACCTTCTATGTCTACTTCGGCGTCACGGGACATAGCCCGACCTTCAAGAACTGCGCCAGCCTGCCTGGGGACATGAACCCGGGTAACGATCAGTACTGCATCGTGGTCGAGCCGCAGTAGTGTTAAAATTGGGACTGACATATTGGAGGGATGAAGATGATCCAGGAGACCCGAACGTATCAATGCACTCGCTGTGGAAGCCCTAACATCGTCAAGAACGGAAGGACCCGATATGGTAGCCCAAAATATCACTGTAAAGACTGCGGGGCTTACCGAGTGCTTCAGCCAAAAGTCCGGTACACAGAAGAGCAGAAGGAATTGATCCTGAAAGCATATCGAGAAAGGACAAGTTTAAGGGCGCTGCGTCGCTTGTTTGGCGTCTCCATCCCGACCGTTTTGCGATGGATTCAAAAAAGTGAATTCTTTGCCTTCCATCGTGGCGACGCTGCAACCTCCTGAAGCGGGAGAGGTTCTGGAGGTGGATGAAATGTGCAGTTTTGTGGGTCGCAAGGAAACCAAAGTTTGGGCCTGGATCGTTGGATGTCGTAGGGCTCGTCCGGTAGTAGAATGAGGAGTCGGGGATCGGAGTGCGGAGACGTGTCGTCCGGTGATGGGAAGCCCTTCCCGAGCCTGATCGTGGGGGTTATCATTGTAGTGCCTTCTGGTCGGCTTATGGTTTCGTTTTCCTGCAGGCGGGCGTTGGTATGTGGAGAGGGGAACGGGGCGATGGGTGGATACTGAGGGATGGCACGGCACAATGCGGCGGCGATGCGCCGCTTGTGTTTGCGAGAGTGGGTCTTGTTCCCGGTCGCTTGAGGGGCGGGATCTGATGGCCCGATGGTTTGGGGTGACCGACGACCTGGAATTCGCATCATCCGTCAAAATTTGAGCACTATCTCAGTAATGAGGGATAAGCCAATGAAAGAGCCTAAAATCCAAATCCTGGGAATTTACAGGGTTGATCTAACCGAATAAATCATAGAAGAAGCCATGAAAATGAAATATAGTGGTATAAATCTATCGGAAATCGAGATCAGGAAAGCCAAAGAGGCTGTCCTGGAAGAGCTTTCTTCAGTTGTCCTAATCGATGTTCTCGTAACCAACCCGGATGAGCGGTTTAACTTAGGAGACTTTGGGCAACCCGGCTCTGACCAAGCGCCCTACGATGAAGTGTATCTCTCACTTGACGGATTATCCATGATATCTCATGATAAACCGCCCACAAGCGACAGCTTTCGTCTCGCCTTTTTTCTGCATTTCTTTGATCCAACCAAGCCACTAAAGACCAGCTATGGTGAGATTCCAGCCCCGCCGATTCGCGATATGCCTGAACATTACAAAAAGATGATACCTTATTGTCCTGTAGATTAGCAGATGCTGCTTAACACACGGCTGTAGCGAGCTGCCTCTCACATCGGCTTCGCTCACGCCTGCGCGGCTAAGCCGTAGATCGCTAGGCGACAGAGGCGTTCAAAAGGATGCGTGAGGAGGGCCGATACCACTCAACCTGTAGCTTAGGGAGCATCTTAGAATTGCTTGCCGGGGGATTTCAAGTATACTTTAGCCTCCTGCAATCGAAGTTGGCCATCCCGATGGGTGGTTCCCATCCGGATTCTGGGACAAGAGGGCACAGTGGGTCAACCGATCCCTTGCCGACCCTACCCTACCGACCTCAACGACGCCGAACGGGAACGGAGCGCTCCCCACCTCCCGCTGTGGCGGTCGCCGCGAGGCCGGCGCCGGGTGCATGATGATCGAAAGATTTGAATGCGATCTTTTACGTGCTGCGGACGCGTTGCGCCGGGCATGTGCTGCCGCACGATTTTCCTCCCCGGCAGACGGTTTATCATGATTTTCGCCTGTGGCGGTGTGGCGGAAAGATGGGAGGTGGGAGCGCATTCGCGAGGCCCTTCGAGGCCAGGTGTGGGCCGCGTGGGGGGCGCGATCCGAAACCCGGCGAGGCGATTCTGGGTTGCTCATCAGCAAAAGCGACGGAAAAGCGGTGGATGATGGAGCGGACCTTCGCCGGGCTGGGCCAGTATCGGCGGCTGAGCCAAGACGAGGAGGCCCTTCCGGAGACCAGCGAACCCCGGATCGATGGGGCGATGATCCGCGGGATGGCTTGACCTCTGGCCCGCATCCAGGCCAACAATCCGAATCTCTCTGAAGCCGACAGCGCCTCCGCTCGCTTTGCTCGCTCCGGCGCTGCAGCGGAGCCGCGACGCGCTGATTCTACGCTTCGCACGGAGCGCGAACCGATGAGCCGCCAGCCTTCCTTCCGCGTTGCCATTCTGGGGGCCACCGGGATGGTGGGCCAGTGGCTGGTCCATCTGTTGGATCGCCACCCATGGTTCCGGGTGGTGGCCCTGACCGGGTCCGATCGCTCGGTGGGGCGGCCCTACGGCGAGGCGTGCCGCTGGCTGCTCGGCGCGCCGATGCCCGAGTGGGCGGCCCGCATGCCCGTCCTCCCCACGGAGCCGGGCTTCGAGGCGGAGCTGGTCATCTCCGCCCTCCCCTCGGAGATCGCCCGGGAGGCCGAACCCCGTTTCGCTGCCGCCGGCTATCGAGTGGCGAGCAACGCCTCTGCCTACCGCATGGCCTCTGACGTCCCCCTGCTGATGCCTGATGTGAACTTCGATCACCTTGCCCTGCTCTCCCGCCAGCGAAACGAGCGGGGCTGGACGGGGGCCCTCCTCACCAACCCGAACTGCACTACCACCGCAGCCGTCCTCCCCTTGAAGGCCCTGATGCCCTATGGCGTCCGGCGGGTCCACCTGGTCAGCCTGCAAGCCCTCTCCGGCGCCGGCTACCCCGGGGTCTCTGCCCTGGAGATCGTCGACAACATCCTCCCGCATATCCCGGGTGAGGAGGAGAAGCTCGAAACGGAGCCCCGGAAGCTCCTGGGCCGGCTGATGGACGAGGCGGTGGAAGAAGCGCCCATCCTCCTCAGCGCCCAGACCAGTCGCGTCCCGACCCTGGACGGCCATCTGGTGTGCCTCTCGGTGGAGCTGGAGGAGCGGATCTCGCCGGAGCAGGCGATGGCGGCCATGGCCGCCTACCGTCCGCCGGAGGAGGTCGCTGATCTCCCCACCGCGGTCCCCACGCCCATCGCGGTGCGCCGGGAGCCGGACCGTCCGCAGCCGCGCCTGGACCGCCTGGCCGGTGGGGGGATGAGCGTGGTCGTCGGCCGGGTGCAGCCCTGCCCTGTCTTCACCCTCAAGTTCGTTGCCCTGACCCACAACACCATCCGGGGGGCGGCGGGCGCCGCGCTCTTCAACGCCGAGGCCCTCCTGCGCTGGCTGGGGCGGGCGTAACCCGGGGTCCTTGAACCGGCCGGTCGCCCCTACGCCCTGCACCCTCTCCGTAACGTATAATGGTCCCCGGAGCGGCCTTCCCAGGCCGCGTGAACCTTCGGGATCCTTCGGGAGGAAACCCCATGAACTTTCGCCTGGGTGATGAGCACCGGATGGTCCAGCAGATGATCCGCGAGTTCGCCGAGCGGGAGGTCCGCCCCATCATTAAGGAACACGACCGCGCCCAGGAGCCCATCCCCTGGCTCTTCGAACGCATGGCCGCCCTGGGGTTGCTGGGGATCTGCATCCCGGTGAAATACAGCGGCGCGGGCATGGACTACATCTCGCTGGGGTTGGCTTGCGAGGAGCTGGAGCGCATCGACAGCTCCCTGCGCGTGGTGATGTCCGTCCACGTGGCCCTGAACTCCCTCTCTCTGTTGCAGTGGGGGACGGAGGAGCAGAAACAGCGCTATCTGGTCCCCCAGGCGAAGGGGGAGAAGATCGCCGCTTACGCCCTGACGGAACCCGGCGCTGGCTCCGACGCCGCGGCCATCCGCACCACCGCAAAGCGCCAGGGGGATGTCTACATCCTGAACGGGGAGAAGACCTGGATCAGCCTGGCCGACCTGGCCGACCACTTCCTGGTGATCGCCAAGACCGACCCGGAGAAGGGCCACCGCGGCATGTCGGCCTTCATCGTGGAGCGCTCCTTCCCCGGGGTGAAGACCGGGACCATTCATGGCAAGCTGGGGGTGCGGGCAGGGAACACCGGGTGGATCGTCTTTGAGAACACGCCGGTGCCTGTGGAGAACCGCCTGGGGGAGGAGGGGGAAGGCTTCTACATCGCCATGGCGGCCCTGGACAACGGGCGCTACACTGTGGCGGCGGGGGCCACTGGCCTGATCCGGGCCTGCGTGGAGGCCTCGGTGAAATACGCCAACGAGCGGATGACCTTCGGCCGGCGCATCGGGGAGCACCAGCTGGTCCAGGAGATGCTCGCCAAGATGGCCGCCAACTACGAGATCGCCCGTCTCCTTTACCTGCGGGCGGGCTGGATGAAGAACATGGGCCTGCGGAACACCCGGGAGACCAGCCTGGCTAAATGGTTCGCCACCGAGGCCGCCGTCCAGGCTGCCCTGGACGCCATCCAGATCCACGGGGCTTACGGCTACAGCGACGAATACGATGTGGAGCGCTACCTGCGCAACGCCAAGGGGGAAGTGATCTACGAGGGCACGAGCCAGATCCACACCATCCTCCAGGCGGAATACGCTTTGGGCTACCGGAAGGACCGCCCGCTGCGCTGTGAGCTGCCTGCCTACGACCCCGAGGCTTGGCGCGCGGAGCCAGTGATGGTCTGAACATGCCCTGAACCCATCTATGCCATGTTCTCCCAGGAGACTGCGAGATCCCGGCGCGCCGGGCCCCGGGAGGCGGAGCAGGGAAGGCTCTCCCATCCTCCGGCACACAGGAGAGCTTCTATGCACATCGCGGTGCTGATCAAGCAGACCCCGGATACCACCGCGGCCCTCACGGTGGACGCGTCCGGGCGTGTCTCGTGGGGAGATGCGCCGCTGATCGTGAACCCCTGGGACGAGTTCGCCATTGAGGAGTCCCTGCGGTTGAAGGAGAAGTTCGGCGGCAAGGTCACCGTGATCACCATGGGGCCGGAATCCGCGAAGGAGGCCCTCAAGCAGGCAGTGGCCATGGGGTGCGACGAAGCCGTCCTCCTTCACGACCCTGCCTTCGAGGGCTCAGACATGGTGGTCACGGCCACCATCCTGGCCGCCGCTATCCGCAAGCTGGGAGCGGTGGACCTGGTCTTCATGGGCAAGGAGAGCGTGGATGGGAATTCCGCGCAGGTCCCGCCGGCCCTCGCCCGTCGCCTCGGCTGGCCGTTGCTGGCCTATGTAGGGAAGATCCGCGAGATCGATCCCGCCGGGCGGACCATCGTTGTGGAGCGGATCCTGGAGGAGGGCCGCCAGGTGGTGCGGGCGCCTCTTCCGGCCGTCCTCAGTGCGATGCAGATGAACGAACCCCGCTATCCCTCTTTTATGGGCATCCGCAAGGCCGCCCGGATGCAGATCCCGGTCTGGACGGCCGCGGATCTGGGGCTGACACCGGAGCAGGTCGGCGCGGCCGCCTCCGCCGCCCGCTGGCCCTCCGTTTTTGCGCCCCCCAAGCAGGAGATCCAGTGCGAGTTCATCCAGGGCGAGTCCCCTGAGGAGATCGCCCGGATCCTGGTGGATCGCCTGCTCGCGGAGAAGGTGCTATAGCAGGCAGCCCATCTGGATCGAACCGGCTGGGAGGATCCATTATGAGCGGCATCTGGGTCTGGCTGGAGCAGTTCCAGGGGAAGATCCCCTCGATCGCCTGGGAGACCCTCGGGGTCGCCCAACGGCTGGCAGACGCCCAGGGGACGGCGGTGACCGCCGTGCTGATGGGAGATGGGATCGCCCCCTTGGCCGAGGAAGCCATCGCCATGGGCGCGGACGAGGTGCAGGTAATGGAGCACGCCGCCCTGGCGGACTTCCGCCTGGAGCCCTACCTCGCCGTCCTCGTCCCGCGAATCCAGGAAGGTGCCCCACAGGCGGTTTTGCTCCCCTCCACCGCCCGGGGGCGGGAGCTGGCCGGTGGGCTGGCCGCAGAACTGGGGACCGCTGCCTTGGTGGATGTGATCGAGGTCGCTGTGGAAGATCAGCGGATCACGGCGGTCCGCCCGATGTATGAGGGCAAGCTGTTTGCCCGCATCTACGTCGAACGCACGCCAGCCATCCTCACGGTTCGGGGAAGGGCGTTCCCCCGACCGGATCCGGATCCGAACCGGAAGGGGGAGATCCGGCGGGTCGCCGTGGCCCTGGATCCCTCCGCTTTCCCCACGCAGATTCTGGAATGGATTCAGGAGGCGGAGGGGGAGATCAGTCTGAACGAGGCCCGCATCGTGGTGGGGGGCGGGCGGGGCGTGGGCGGCCCGCAGGGCTTCGAGCCGCTGCGGGAGCTGGCCCGCGCTCTGGGCGCGGCCCTGGGGGCGACACGGGCGGTGGTGGACGTCGGGTGGATCCCCTACAAGCATCAAGTGGGCCAGACCGGCAAGACCGTCAGCCCGGATCTCTACATTGCTTGCGGGATCTCCGGGGCCATCCAGCACCTCTCCGGCCTGCGCGGGGTAAAGGTCATCGTGGCCGTGAACAAGGACCCGGAGGCGCCTATCTTCAAGGTCGCGCGTTACGGAGTGGTGGACGATCTGCTCAAGATCGTCCCCGCCCTCACCGCCGAGCTCCGTCGCCGCGGGCTGGCCCGGGGCTAAGCGATCCGCTCATCCCGACTTTCTTCGGATGGGAGACGGGCAGCCAAGTGGTCCGTCTCCCGTTTCGTTGGTTACGGTCCTTCCACCAGGAAGAGCGGCAGGCCGCCGACGGCCGCCTCCCCCTGCTTCCGGCGGTCCGGATTGCACAGGGTGGGCGTGTTGTAATTGGTGGCCCCCGGGAGGGAGAAGACGTAAACCCCGTTCACCGGCGTCACGGGGGTAGCCGCCCCGGTCCGAACGTCGTAGACCACGCCCCGAGGGGCCGTCGCCGTCACTGTGATGGTCGCAGGGGCGTTCATCCGGGTCCACGCCAGCAACACCCGCGCGCCGTCCGGCCGCTGGAAGGCGAACCACTCCACCTGCCCGGTGCACGCGCTCCAGTCCGTCTGGCCGTTTGTGGAGCGCCAGCGCCAGAGGGGCCTCGCGCCCCGCAGATGGGCGGTCACCAGCCGGTAAGCTGCTGCAGCCGGGCGTGCTCTCGCGTCCGAGGGATAACACGGCGCCGGAGTCGAGTTGTGATGCAGGCCGAAGGCGTCGTGTGAGGTCGGACCGTTCCCGCAATCATCGTGGAGCATAAAGTGGAAGATCACCCGCGCTCCACTCCAGATCGCATAGGCCACGCTCTGCACCACATACGCTGCTGCCTCTTCCCTCGTCCCCCGATAGATGCTGTCCGGATCCCACGTCGGCCCCGGATAATCGTCCCATACCGGCAGCCCGCTCTCGTTGATCCACAGCTCTTTGGTGAGGCCGAAGGCCCGGAGAGTCACCTGGACCTGATTGAGATACCGGAACGTCTGCCAGGCGTAGCTGTAGCTGTGGATCGGCAGGATATCGAAATACCACCCGAAGGCATCCCGCAGATCCGGGGCAGGATCCGCTTGGAGGACGCTGAGCACTTCCCGAAGCCAGTTGGGCTTCTCGAAGATCGCCAGCCCTCCGAACAGGATGCGGGCCTGGGGGTCAGCCTGGCGGGCGGCGATGGCCGCCACCTGGAGCAAGCGGGCGTAATCCGCCGCGCTCCCATTCCAGAAGAACGAAAGATCGGGCTCGTTCCAGATCTCCCAGTAACGCACCCCGCGCCCGGCCGGCCACCCGGGCACCCTCTGAGCCGCTGTACCGCCGGGCCGGTAGCGGGCAACGGCCTGGTGGACGAAAGCGGCCCACCGGTTGGCCGGGTTAATGGTCTTGCCCGGGCCGGGCCGGTCTGTTCCGTCAGTGAAGATGGGGGCGTAGAGGCCAGCCGGTGGGTTCGCCGCTGCGATCATGATGGGCGCGCCGGGCGTGCGGGCATCCGAACGGCGCAGGATGGAGCCGCCGATGGGCGGTGGAAGGGGGAGGCCTCTGGCTGCGTAGAAGCCAGGCGTGCCAAGAAGGATCAGCGAGACCTCGAAGCCCTGGGCCAAGGCGTCCCGGAGAGCGGCGTCGACGTGAGCCCACTGATAATTGCCCGGCGAGGTCTCTACCCCGCTCCAGTAGAGCGGCCAGCGGTCCCACCGAGCGCCCAGCTGCCGGGCGCGGTCGAACCGGGCGGCGTCAGCCGCCCATTCCGCCGAGGTGATGAAAACCAGCCCGAAATCCACCCCAGGATGAGCCTCCGGCCCCTGACGGGCGACGAGGGGTAGATACACGCGGAACGCCCCCCGAGGGTTTGTCAAGGGATTCTCAGCCGGCAGCAGAGCCGCCGGTCTGGCAGGGAGTGTAGGGATCGCCTGTCCCCGGGCGGTCGTCCCGAGGGTCAGGAGAATGAGAAGAACTGGGAGCGCGCGGCGTGCCGGCATTGCCTTCCCTCTGGTGCGGGGCGGAGAGCCGACCCACATCGGCCTCAGGAGCCGCCTGCAGCAAGAGCGAGCAGCACCTGGGCAGGGGTCCGGCGGCCCCGGGGTGCGCAGTCGAATTCTGCATCCAAACTCACCAAGACAAGCCCATGCTTCTCCGCCGCCACATATTGATACGCATCATCGAAACCCAGCCGGAATGCACGTGCGGCTTCCACTGCGATAGGCAGATCCTCGACTTCTAACTTCACCAGGCCGAATCCGGACCGGCATACATCTTCGATGAGACGCAGGAAGGCCTCATAGCGCTGAAAACGGAAGAGGGTGATCCCGAGGGAGTAGAGGGTGAACTGGCTCATGAAACCACGGCGGGGCTCGATCCGACGGAGCAAACGCTCGGCCTCATCCGCTCTCTCCTGAGACAGGAGCATCTCTAGGCATATGCAGGTATCTAGGAGGAACATCAATCCCCCCACCACTCCTGGGCTTTGTGCTGGAGTTCCACTGCAGTGAAGTGGGCCCGCAGATCCTGGAGCGCGCCCTTCCAGTCCAGGCGAAGCGGCTCTAGGCTGCGCTTTGCTCGCTTTTGTAGGAGGAACTCGATAAAATCTTCCACTTCCTGTCGCAGCTCCCGGATCATCTCCTCCAGGGTCTTCACGGCCGCCTCCCCTCGAAGGCTCCGAGTCATCATAACCGAAAGGCATCGGCGTGCCAAGCGGGCGCCCGGGATGCGGGAAGCCGAACGGCTGGCAGGCCTGAACCCCCGGGTAAAATGAACCCGGAACTCGAAGGGAAACCCGGGATGACGTCCGGCATGCCGGGGAAGCCTCGCGTGGCCCTGATCCATTACACGGCCCCGCCGGTGGTCGGCGGGGTGGAGGCGGTGCTCGCCCGCCAGGCCCGTGCCTTGGCGGCGGCCGGCTACCCGGTGCGGATCATCGCTGGCGTGGCGGCTCTGGATGCGCCCGGGGTGGAGGCGATGGCCATCCCACAAATGTACGGAGCTCATCCAGACATCGCCCCTCTCCAGGCGGCGCTGAGGGAGGGCCGCCTCCCGGACGATTTCCCCCAATGGCGGGAGCAGCTGCGTCATGCCCTCCGAGAGGCGATGCGCGGGGTGAACGCCGCCATCCTCCACAACGTCTGCACCATGGACAAGAACCTCGCCCTCTCTGCCGCTCTCTACGATCTGGCCACCGAGGAGCCCCGGCGCTGGATCGGATGGCACCACGATGCGGTGATCCTACGCGCGGGCGCTCCGCTGGCTCCAGGCGAGCCGTGGGAGCTGCTCGTTCGGCCCTGGCCGGTGATCCACGTGACGGTTTCAGAGGCCCGCCGGCAGGCCCTGGCCGCCGCATGGGGGATCCCGACGGCGCGCATCCATGTGATCCCGAACGGAGTGGACCTCGGGGAGTTCTTCCGCTGGAGCCCCCTCACGCGGTCCCTGGCGGAACGCCTGGGCTTGATGGCTGCCGACGCCATCCTCCTGACGCCGGTCCGCATCACCCGCCGCAAGCGGCTGGAGGAAGCCCTGGCGGTCCTCCGGCACTTGCGGGCACGGACCGGATGGGACGCCCGGCTGGTGGTGACCGGCCCGCCGGGCGCCCACACACCGTCCAACCAGGCGTATCTGGAAGCGCTGCGCGCTCAGCGGGCCGCGTGGGGGCTGGAAGAGGCGGCGCATTTCTTGTATGAAGATCTCGGGGAAGGCCTGCCGGAGGAAGCGGTGGCGGATTTCTATACCCTGGCGGACGCGGTGTTGCTCACCAGCGAGGAAGAAGGGTTCGGGCTGCCGGTCCTGGAGGCAGGGCTGGCGCGTCTGCCGGTGTTCGCCCGGGAGCTTCCGCCCCTGCGGGAGCTGGGCCAGGAGGATGTGTTCCTGTTTCCCACGGAGGCCCCCCCGGAGTCCCTCGCCGCCGCCATCGCCCATTTCCTGGAGGCGGATTCGGTGGCCCGGCTGCGCCGTCGCGTCCGCCAGCAATTCGACGCCGATCGCCTGATCCGGGAGCGCCTGATTCCCCTGCTGGAGGAGACGCTCTCCTGAGGCTTCCTCCTCACCAGTTGTAAAATCCCCTCCCGCTCTTCCGGCCGAGGAGGCCGGCCCGGACCATCTGGCGCAGCACGGGGGCGGCCCGATGGGTGCCGCTTTGATGCTCCGCCTCCAGGGCGTCCAGGATGGCCACCACCAGGTCCAGGCCGATAAGATCTGCCCACTCCAGAGGCCCTCGGGGGTAATTCGTGCCCAGCTTCATCGCCGTGTCGATGTCCTGGGGGGTGGCCACGCCCTCCATCACGGCGAAGGCCGCCTCGTTGATCAGGGCGCACAGGATGCGCGGGTGCACCATCCCCACCGCGTCCTGAACCACCACGGGGGAGAGGCCCAGCGCTTGCCACCAGGCCCTCGCTCGTTCCAGCGCTCCAGTATCCCCCGGAAGGGGACAGGCCAGCTCCGTCGGGAGACCAAGGCTTAGGGGCGGCAGGAGGGCGAACCCCACCACACGGCCCGGATGACGGGTCCAGCCCGCCACCCGGGTCGCAGAGATCGTGAGGCAGAGGCTCAGCAACAGCGCTTCAGGAGGCAGGGCCTCGTCCAGGATCTCTGTCAGGACCTGCTTGGCCTCTGCGGGATAAGGCAACGTCTCCACCGCCAGGGCGCTCCGCCGCGCCTCCGCCTCCAGGGTGGGGCGCAGCTCCGGCGCGGGCCACCCCTCCAGGTTCAGCACGGAAGTCGGATAGCCCTTCTCCAGACACCACGCGCCGATCTCCTCCGCGAAGATACCAGCTCCCACGATCAGCACGCGCTCCCTCAGCGGCTGGGTTCCCATTCCCCCTCCCTCCTGAACGGCGCATCCGAGGATCTGGGGAGCTCAGGGCGGTGATCCCCCGTAGTCGTACCATCCCTTCCCGGTTTTGCGGCCCAGGCGGCCGGCCTGGACCATCTGACGCTGGAGGGGATGCGGGCGAAAGCGGGGTTCCTCGAAAAAGGCCCGGTAAACGCTCTCGCTGACCGCCAGGTTGACATCCAGCCCGATGAGATCCATTAGCTCAAAGGGTCCCATCCGGAACCCCAGGATCCGCATGATCTGGTCCACCGTCGGCGGATCGGCGATGCCCTCCCCCACCAGGCGCAGGGCCTCCAAGTAGAACGGCCGGGCCACCCGGTTCACGATGAACCCCGGGGTGTCTTTCACCACCACTGGGGTTTTCCCCCAGCGCCGGGCGAGATCGACCAGCGCCCGCAAGGTTTCCTCGGAGGTGGACAGGCCCCGCACCACTTCCACCAAGCGCATGACCGGGGCGGGGTTGAAGAAGTGCATGCCGGCCACCCGCTCCGGCCGGCGGGTGGCCGCTCCTAGGGCCGTAATGGAAAGGGAGGAGGTGTTCGACGCCAGGATGGCGGCGGGGGAACAGAGGCCGTCGAGCCGTTGGAAGATCTCCCGCTTTAGTTTTAGGTCCTCCGGAGCTGCCTCGATGACGACCTCAGCCTCCGCGAGAGCCTCCAGTCGATCGCTGAGGCGCAGCCGCTCCAGGGCGTTCTGGGCCTCCGCCTCCGCGACCCGCCCTTTCGCCACTCCCTCCTGCAGCCAGCCTTTGATCTGGGTGCGGGCGCCTTCGAGGGCGTCGTCCGCAACGTCGTAAAGAGCGACCTCCGCGCCGTGGGTCAGCGCCACATACGCGATCCCCCGCCCCATCGTACC
>JAGHYO010000230.1 GCA_017743605.1 Thermoflexus sp.
TGTGGCGGCGGGGGGAGCTGCTGGCCCGCTTCGGCTTAAAGGACATCTTCCCGGAGTCGGTCAACCCGGCGGAGGCCAAGCCCATCGGGACGCTCATCGTCCGCCCGGACGGGGCGGAGGCGAGGCGGTGAGGGATGCGGAAGGGATGGAAGAGGATCAGGATGCCAGCGCTGCCAGTGGGGGCGGGGGCGCTCCCCCTTGCCCCCACGGGGGCTCCGCTGCCGTCTCCGGAAAGGGAATGTCGCGTGGGGGGCCTTTCCCCTCTCCGCTGCGACATCCGGCGCGTGGACGAGCGGTGGGCTACGGGGCAGGAGGCACAGCGGTGCGCGGGGACCCCGTGAGCGCTCCGCATGAAGGCCCGGATTGGGAGGGGTGAATGTATCGAAGGATCCTGGAACATGAGGCGCAGATCCGCCGCCTCTTTCGGGCGTTGGGGATCGCCCTCTTCACGTGGATGATCCTACAGGCGATCCCAGGCTATCCCCGCGGATGGCCGGAGTTGTTGGGACTGGCGCTGGGCGGGCTGGGCTGGCGTCACCCGAGGTGGGCATGGGTGGCGTTCTGGATCGTCACGCTGCCGCTGGCCTACTCCCGGATGCCGGGCTTCGGGTGGCTGTACGGGCTGTATGGGCTGGTCGGCATCGGGCTGGGCCCGGCGGCCTGGCCGGCGGCGATGGCCGTCGGGCTCCTTCTGGGGGTCCTGCGCGCCCCTTCGGGGCTGGCGCTGGTCCCTCTGGTGGCCGGCCTCTCCGGGGGGCGCCGGGCGGCCTGGATCAGTCTGTGGGTGGGCTTCGGCCTGCTGCTGTATGGCGCCCTGGGCGGCGTGGCCGTCCCCGGCCTGCGGGAGCGCGCGCAGGGGGCCAGCCTGTTCCGGAGCGTCGAGCGCCCGGCGGCTTCCCTGACGGAGTTGCTGTCCCCTCCGGCCCGAGGCGCGGCCTCCGGATCCGCGGTGATCGATCGGCTGGAGGCGCTGCTCGATGAGGCGGCGCGCCGGCCGGAGATCCCCGGGCGCCTGGCGATGTGGGCGCTGGCCGCCGGCGCGGCAGCCTGGATCCTGCAACGGCGCTCGCCGCCTGGGTGGCGTCAGGCAGGGCTGGCCGCTGCCGCGGGGGCCGCGATCGAGCTCCTCGGGCTAGCCGGCCTGAGCCTGCTCTTCGGCGGAAAGGCGGATCTCTCCCTTCTGCCTTCCCTCGTCCTCTCGATCCCCATCGCGACGGCGCTGTTCCCGCTGCTTTCGGGATGGGACGAGGGCGCAGGCGAGGCAAGGGGGAGGATCCCCGTCCGATCGGCGCCGGAAGGGGAGGGCGCGCTGTCGGCTTCCACGTTCCGGCGGGAGATCCCTCCGGACACCTGGGAGGATCTGGGAGGCATTTCCGGGATCCGGGAGGAGATCGAGGAGGCCATCCGTTCTCAATTTGAGCCGGCCACGCGGCAGATGATGGCCCGCATGGGGATCCGACCCATCCGCGGCGTTTTGCTGTATGGACCTCCGGGGACCGGCAAGACCCGCCTGGCGCGGGTGATCGCCCACGAGGCCCGGGCGCATTTCATCGCCGTCAGCGGCACCGAGTTCACCAGCAAGTGGTTCGGCGAGTCGGAGGCCAACCTGCGCCGCATCTTCGAGGAGGCCCGGAATCTGCGCCCGTGCGTGCTGTTCTTCGACGAGCTGGAGGCCTTCCTGCCCAAGCGCGCGGAGCTCTCCCGGGCCGACGCGCCGGAGAAGGGAATCGTGGCCACGTTTCTGTCCTACACCGACGGCCTGGGGGATCTGGAGGGCGTGTTGCTGGTGGGCGCCACCAACCATCCGGAGATGATCGATCCGGCGGCCCTGCGCCCGGGCCGCTTCGATCGCCTGATCTACATCGGGCCGCCGGATCGCCGGGGTCGGCTGGAGATCCTGCAGCGCTACCTTCGAGGCAAGCCCCTAACGCCGGACGTGGATCTGGAGGCGCTGGCGGCCCGGACGGAGCGGTTCACCGGGGCGGACTTAGAGGCCCTGTGCATGGAGGCCGCGCGGCGGGCGATGCGTCGAGGAGGCGGCCGGCCCGTCCCCATCACGGCAGAAGACTTTGAGGGGGTTCTCCGGGGGATGCAGCCCTCGGTCACGTTCCAGATGCTTCGGGAGTATCAGCAGATCGCCGAGCGGTACCAGCGCCGCGCCGGCCCGACGGAGATCCGGGTGGAACGCCCGGAGGACCTGCCGACCTGGGAGGACGTGGCGGGGCTGGAGGAAGCGAAGGAAGCCCTTCGGGAGGCCGTGGAGTGGCCGCTCACCCGCCCGGATTTGATGCAGGCCTACGGGATCCGGCCGATTCGGGGCGTGCTGTTGTTCGGCCCGCCGGGTTGTGGGAAGACCATGCTGGCGCGGGCGGTGGCCGGCCAGGCCCAGGCCCACTTCATCGCCGTCCACGGTCCGGAGCTATTGCGTCCTGAGCTCGGCCGCTCGGAGCAGAACCTGCAGGAGCTGTTTGACCGGGCGCGGGAGAACGCTCCCTGCATCCTGTTCTTCGATGAGATCGACGCCATCGCCGGCGTTCGCGGCAGCGCCGAGGGGACGATCGCCCGCATGGTGACGCGCCTGCTGACGGAGATGGACGGGCTGGAGCCGTTGCGGGGCGTCGTGGTGCTCGCGGCCACCAACCGGCCGGACGCGCTGGATCCGGCCCTCCTGCGGCCCGGCCGCTTCGACCGCGTGGTGTATGTGCCGCCCCCCGATCTTCCGGCCCGGAGGGCGCTGTTCCGGCGTTATCTCGAAGGCAAGCCGGTGGCTGCGGATGTGGATGTGGAGGAGCTGGCGCGTCGCACGGAGGGTTATTCGGCGGCCGACATCGAGGCCATCTGCAATGCTGCGGCGCGCCGCGCGGCCCGTCAGTCCCTGCAGGAAGGGAGCACGGTGTCCATCACGAAGGCCATGCTGGAGGAGATCCTGCGCGAAACGCCGTCTTCTTTGACCTCCGAGATGATCGCTTTTTATGAAACGTTGCGGCGACAGTTCGAGCGCTGAGCCCGGTCCCCAGGCCCATGCTCATCCCGCCCCATCGCGGTCCGGGTGGCGCAGGTGGATGCGGAGCTCGCTGCGGAGCCGGGGGTCGGTGCGGAAGACGCCGGTGAGGGCCTGGGTGACCATGCGGGCGCCGGACTTGCGCACGCCGCGCATCATGGCGCACAGGTGGGCGGCCTCCACGATGACCGCCACGCCCCGGGGCTGCAGCACCCGCTCCAGGAAGTCCGCGATCTGCCGCGTCATGCGCTCCTGAACCTGCAGGCGGCGGGCGAACAGCTCCACGATGCGGGGGATCTTGGAGAGGCCGATGATCCGGCCATCGGGGATATAGGCCACGTGGACCCGGCCGTAGAACGGCAGCAGGTGATGCTCGCACATGCTATAAAACTCGATGTCCCGCACCAGGACCAGGTCGTTGTCTTCGGCCTCGAAAATCGCCCCGTTGATCAGCTCGGCCGGGTCCATCCAGTAGCCGGCCAGCACCTCCCGGAGCATGGCCGCCACCCGGGCCGGGGTGCGGCGCAGCCCTTCGCGATCCGGATCCTCTCCCAGCGCCCGCAGCAGCGCCTCCACCGCCTCCGCCAGCCGGTCTAAATCTGGCGTCGACGTTCGGGTCTCCGCCCACGTCCTCCACGCCTGAGGCTCCATCCGTCGGGCTTCTCCTCCGCAAACACTTCACCCATCTTAATCCACCGGGGCGAAGGGGGGCAAAAATCCGCCTCTGGGCCAGGGCCTGGCGGGATCCATAGGCGCGCCACCTCGAGGCCACATCCGCAAAGCCCCTGCCCCGGTTTTCGGTTCGTTCCAAGTCGCTTTCACGATGGCTTTCCTCCGGCGCAGGGACCGGCGGCGCGCGGTTCCGTCGGCGATCCGGAGGCCAGCGTTCGGCCATTGGAGGAGGGCTTGAGGGCGAGGGAGGCGTCCGTGTGGCCTTCCAGGGTCCAGAGCAGCGCCCCATCGGGGGCCCGCCAGATCTTCACGGTCCCCTCTCCACCGCTCGAGGCTAGCCAGGCTCCCCCCGGCCTGAAGGCCAGGCGGAGCACTGCGGCGGTGTCCGCCGCCCAGCGTGCGAGGGGCTATCCGGTTGCCACAGAATACCGGGTGATCCAGGGGCCGTCGAGGGCGCCTTCCGCGATGGCCAGCCGTCCCCCCGCGTCCACGAGGGCCGGAGCCTCTATGGGCTGTCCGGTTCCCCTCGTCCTTCGTTTCATTACGAAGATACGCCGCGGATCTTTCACGGACGAGCCTTTTCGGGAGGGGAGAGGGCGCGGAGGCCCCACGCCGTCGTGGCCCCAAACAGCAGCCCGGCCAGAGCACCGAGGGCCAGCCATCCCAGCCGCTCCTGACCCTCCGGAAGGCGATCCATCCAGTGCCCCCCCACCACGCCAT
>JAGHYO010000231.1 GCA_017743605.1 Thermoflexus sp.
TGGGCTGCTGATCGGGCGGCAGGGGATGCTCGTCCCTCCCGTCCTCTGGTCCCTGGCAGAGGGCAAACCCCTTGAGCAATCGTACTAATCCCGCCTCCTAGGCCACGCTACGGCAAGGATCCCTCCACCCACTGTCGGGGGTCAACCGGGATCCCCCGCACACGGATCTCCCAGTGGAGATGGGCCCCGGTGGAGAGGCCGGTGTTCCCCACGTAGCCCAGGAGATCCCCTGCCTTCACCGTCTGACCCTCTTGCACTGCCACAGCCTGGAGATGCCAGTAGCCGCTGCATACGCCCCATCCGTGGTGCAGGATCACCGCGTTGCCCCGCACCACCAGCGCCTCCGCCAGGGCCACTCGGCCATCCGCTGGGGCATAAACCGGCGTCCCAGCGCTCCCTCGCAGGTCCAGCCCCTCGTGATAGCTGGAGTGAGGGCCCCCGTTATACGAGCGCCGGGTGCCGAACTCCGAGGTCACCTCCGGCTGGGCCACCGGATACCGGAAAGGCCCTTGCCAGCGCCGTTCCGGTTCAAAGGGCGCACAGGCCGCCAGCACCTTCTCCCGCTCCGCGCGGAGCAGCTTGGGGTCCAGCAGACGCCGGCGATCGGGCGGCAGGCGGATGGACTCCCGACCGTAGGGACCGGCCACCACCTGCACCGGGAGGCCCACCTGCACTGTCTGGCCGTCCGGAGTGCGGGCGATCACCCCCAGGGAATACACCCCTGGGGCCTGCATCGCCGGCACCGCGACCAGCCCCTCCCCACCCTCCGGAGCGGGAGCTAGCGGAAAGATAAGGCCCAGGAAGTGGGCCTCCAGGGCAGCCGGCTGGGAAAGCTGCACCTGCACGGAGAAGACCCGCCCCTGCACCACCGGAGTCAGCCCGATCCGGATGTCCCGAAAGGGCACCGGCCAAGCCGACGGTGTCCCAGGGGTCTCCTCGGGGATCCGGAGGAGCTGCCCGACGAAGATCTGGCCGGGGTTGCGGAGGCCGTTCAGGGCCATCAGCTGCTCCACAGTGGTGCCGTAACGCAGGGCAATGCGGTAAAGGGTTTCCCCGGGTTGCACGGTATGAACCCGACCGGAGAACGGCGGGGAGGGGGTGGAGACCGGGATGAGCAGGACCTGGCCCACATAGATCAGGTTAGGGTTGACCAGACGGTTGGCCTCGACAATGGCCCCCACCGTGGTGCCGAAACGCGCCGCAATGCGGGTGAGCGTATCCCCGGGCTGGACCGTGTAGCGAACGGGCTCCTGGGCGAAGGCCGGCTGGATCCGGAGCAGCGTCAGCGCCAGGATCAGCCTGATCGCGATGCCCCATCGTCCTCGCGCCATGTCCACACCTCTCCTACATGGGCCTCCCGGAGCAGGCGAACCGATCCTTCAATCAGGTAGCAAGCCGGGCGCGGAGGGATATACACCCGGAAGGGCCGGGCCTCGACAGCGTGGACGATGCGCCCGTGCTCATCCAGCCAGATCACCGCGATTGGGAAAAAGACGAAAAACATATGGATAGCGGTCGCCCAGCGCCCAGCGCGGGGAAACACAAAGAACAGCCCCTCCTCCTCGCCCAGGGCACGTCGAAACATCAGCCCGCGCCCGCGACACGCCAGGGAGCGGCACAGCCGCAGCCGAGCCAAAGGACGCCCCTCTGCGTCATAGACGGTAATCCATTGCGTGGGCATGGGTGGACGCCGATCGCTACGGACTCGCCTTCCCTTTCGGGTCAGGCTTATGCAGCCGGGGCTTCCTCTGCCTTCACCTGATTCCACAGCGCCTCCATCTCTTCGGACGAGAGATCCTGGAGGCGACGGCCGGCAGCAGCGGCCAGGGCTTCCATGCGACGGAAGCGGCGGGCGAAGCGGGCGTTGGCCTCCCGAAGCGCGGCCTCCGGATCGATCCCCCAATGGCGGGCGAGCTGAGCCAGGGTGAAGAGCAGATCCCCGAACTCCTCCACGCGACGCGAAGGGTCTGCCGCGCCGGCGATCTCCCGGAGCTCCTCCCCGATTTTTTCCATCACTCCCTCTGCGTCGGACCAGTCGAATTTCAGGCGAGCGGCCCGCTCCCCGTAGGCGGCCGCCTGGGCCAGGGCCGGCAGGCCCTTCGGCACCCCGTCCAGGGCGGAGGCCTCCGCTCCCTGCTCCGCCTTCTCCCGCTGCTTGATCTGCTCCCAGTTCTCCAGGACTTGGCGGACCCCGCCGACTTTCACGTCCCCGAACACATGGGGATGCCGGCGACGGATCTTCTCGTTGACACAAGAGATGACCTCGGCCATGGAGAATTCCCCGCTCTCCACGGCGATCTGGCTGTGGAAGACCACCTGGAGGAGCAGATCCCCCAGCTCCTCCCTCAGGCGGGCCGGGTCATCGGCGTCCAGCGCCTCCAGGGCCTCGTAAGCCTCCTCCAGGAGGTTGGCGCGCAGGCTCTGATGGGTCTGCTCCCGATCCCAGGGGCAGCCCTCCGGGGAGCGCAGATGGGCGATAGTGTCCTGGAAGGTCTCAAGGGCCCCAGGGCGAGCCAGGGGTGGCACAAAGAGGACGGTCATGGGTGTGAAATCCGAACGATGATCTAGGGCATAAAGCGGGAAGGTGAGGGCCCGGGCTTCAGGCAGCCCGGCTGCGTCCAGGAGGGTGACCGGGTGATCCGGGGGATACTGGTTCATCAGGGTCAGCTTCACATCCGCTGCCACTGTCCGGCTATTCAGTTGGGCGATAAGGGCTGGGCGGTCGGGGTTCAGAGGCGGATGGTATCGCTCGGCCAGCTCGAAGGCATCGGCGATCTGCAAGCCGTCCAGCGCGTCCCGTCCGAGAAGCTCCAGAGCCACCTCGATGAAGCTGAGGCCGTGAACGATGCGAACAGGGAGGCCTGCTTCGGCAGCCAGCGCCTGGATGCGGGCCACCGTGGCCTCCCCAACGAAGGGAGAGCCAGGCACGGCGTAGCAAACCCCCTCCGGCCGCCGGCCCAGCTCAACGATGGTCTGGGCGATCTGCTCATAGACCGCCTCCAGGGTCTCCGCCTCCGCGTACGCTGCGTCGAAGTCGTGGACGATGAGATGCGCGGGCAACGCAACCACCGCCAGATGCCGTCGGGTCCGCACATAGATCTCGCGGATCCCCTGGAGCGCCTCCAGGGCCTCGCGGGTCCAGTAGCGGGGATCTCCGGGGCCCAGGCCGAGGATCACAATCATCACACCCCCTCCCCGTCTGCATCATTGCGCGGCCCGACGGGTCGGCAGATACCACCCGACGGTGCGACGGGAGCGGACCAGATCGGCGCGGGCGACGCGCTGGACATCCTCGGGGGTCACCTGTTTGAGACGGTCCAGATAGCCCTCGAACCAGGTGTAATCCGCGAAGATCTCGCTCCAGCCATACCAGAAACCCTGGTTGGTGACCGACTCGCTGCTATAAGCGAAATTGGCCTGGGCCTGTTTCAGGGCCTTCTCGAACTCTTCCGGGCGGAGGAGTTCCGTCTGGAGCCGCTCGACCTCCTCGTTGATCACAGCCTCGGCCTCCTGGGGATGTCGCCCGGGCTGGAGGGTAGCGGTCAGACGATACAGGAAGGGCTCCACCGTTGGAATCAGGGAGCCCTCGATGTCGGCGGCGATCCCGCGCTCCACCAGAGCCCGGTAAAGCCGGGAGGTCTTGTTGGAAGTCCCCCCGCTGAAGCTCAAGGATCCGGTGCCCGTGAGCACTGCGTTCAGAACCACCAGGGGCAGGAAATCCGGATGGGTGGCCTCCGGGATGAGATAAGCGATCTCTAAGTAGGCTGTGTTCCCCTCCCCCTCGAGGACCATCCGACGCTCCCCCCGGGGAGGCGGCTCCTGGACCCGCAGTCGGGGGATCTCGGGGACGGGTCGGATGCGCCCGAAGGCGCGCTCGATGACGCGCAGCGCCTGTGGGATGTGGAAATCCCCCACCGCCACGGCCACCGCGTTGTTGGGCGCGTAGTAGATCCGGTAATGGCGGTAGAGATCCTCCCGAGTCATGGTCTGCAGGTCCTCCGGCCATCCGATGACTTCATGGCCGTAGGGATGGGCGTGGAAGGCCAGCGCCTGGACCTGTTCGCCAAGCAGGAAAAGGGGATTGTTCTCATAGCCGTGGCGCTCGGAGAGGATGACCGTGCGCTCAGCCTCCACCTCTTTGGGATGGAACAGGGCCTTTGTCATCCGATCTGCCTCGATCTCCGGGGCCACGGTCCAGCGGTCCGAGGGCAGTGTCTCAAAATACGTTGTGAAATCCAGCCAGGTCATCCCGTTCCAGACCCCACCCTCCCGGGAGATCCAGCGATCCAGGGTCCCCTTGGGGTAAGTGGGGGTGCCCTTGAAGAGCATGTGTTCCACCCAATGGGAGATGCCGGTGAGGCCGGTGGGCTCATCCCGGCTGCCCAC
>JAGHYO010000232.1 GCA_017743605.1 Thermoflexus sp.
GCCACCGGCTCCGCCGAATCCCCCGCCACGGATCCTGGGGGAGGGCGCGCTGGAAGCTCTTCCGTCTGTGGAGCCCGAAGCGCCGGAGGGGTCGGGGGAAGGGAGCGTCGAGGAACCACTGCCCATCGCTCCCGTGGGGCCGAAATGGACACTCCCCCGGCTGGAGGAGATCCTGGATCCGGGGGAAGAGGTGGAGATCGACGAGGAGGAGCTCCGGGAGAAGGCGCGGATCATCGAGGAGACGTTGCGCAGCCTGGGGGTGGAGGCCCGGGTGGTGGAGGTCCAGCGCGGGCCGACGGTGACCCTGTTCGGACTGGAGCCGGGCCAGATCTCCCGGGGTGGACGGGCCACCCGCGTGAAAGTGGCTCAGATCGCCGCCCTGGCCGACGATCTCGCCCTGGCCCTGTCCGCGCGCGCGGTCCGGGTGCTGGCGCCCATCCCCGGACGAGGCCTGGTGGGGATCGAGATCCCGAATGAGCGCCCGAACCTCGTCCGCCTGCGGGATGTGATGGAGAGCGAGGCGTATCGCTCGCTGTCCTCTCCCCTGCGGCTGCCCCTGGGGCAGACGGTATCCGGGGAGCCCCTGGTCGCCGACCTCACGGCGATGCCCCATCTGCTGATCGCCGGGGCGACCGGCTCTGGGAAGTCGGTGGCCCTGAATGCGATCCTGGTTTCGTTGCTGTGTGCCTGCACGCCGGAAGATCTGCGGTTGATTCTCATTGATCCCAAACGGGTGGAGCTCACACCGTATAACGGCATCCCTCACTTGTGGACGCCGGTGGTGGTGGAGCTCGAAAAGGTGCCTCGGGTGCTCCAGGAGGCCATGCGGGAAATGGAGCGACGCTACCGTCAGTTCGCCGCTGCCGGCGTCCGGCACATCGCCGACTACAACCAACGCATGGCGGAGCGGGGCGAGCCGCGCATCCCCTATCTGATCATCGTAATGGACGAGCTGGCCGATCTAATGATCACTGCGCCGGAGGAGACCGAGCGGCGGATCACCCGGCTAGCGCAGATGGCGCGGGCGACGGGGATTCATCTGGTGATCGCCACGCAGCGCCCGAGCGTGGACGTGGTGACGGGGCTGATCAAGGCGAACTTTCCAGCGCGGATGGCCTTTGCGGTGGCCTCGTCGGTGGACTCGCGGGTGATTTTGGACATGCCGGGGGCGGAGACGTTGCTGGGCCGGGGCGATATGCTCTTCCTGCCGCCCGACCAGGGCCATCCCATCCGCGCCCAGGGATGCTTCGTCTCCGATGAGGAGATCCGACGCGCCGTCACTTACTGGAAGGGCATCCGTGGGCTCGCCCGACCTGCCCGTGAACGCCGGGCGCCCCCAACGCGCGTCCTCCAGCCGGTCCTGGAGCCCGTCCGCGAACCGCCTGCGCGCGAGCTACAACCCCAAGAGGAAGAGGACCTCGAAAGCGACGAGGTCCTGCTGCAGCGGGCCATCGAGATCGTGCGGCTCCACCGACGGGCCTCGATCTCGTTGCTGCAACGAAAGTTGCGCATCGGCTACAACCGCGCGGCCCGCCTGATCGACTTGATGGAAGCCCGCGGATGGATCGGCCCGCCGGAGGAGGGCAGTCGCTGGCGGGGGCTGGAGGATCTACAACCGCCCGCGGACCTGAGCGAGGAGCCGTAAGGAACGCACCGCTCAGGATCCAGCGGTTGGGAAGAGCATATGAGGGGGCGGGAAGGATCCCGCAGGGTCTGGATCCGGCGGGGGGTCTAAGGAGCGATCGGGCTCTTCGTCTTCCTGCTTGCTCTGGCAATGATGCGGGACGGAGCCTCTCAGCTGGCTTCCCCGCTCCTGGGCTCTGACGGGCCGCTTTCGCCCGGGCGCAGTCTAGGTCTGGGATGGCTGATGGCCTGTCTGGCCCTCAGTGAATCACCAGTGGCGGTAGCAGCCGTCCACATGCAGGATGCACACCTCCTCTCCCTGTCCGCTGCCCTTACCACGCTGCTTACTAGGTCCCGGCTGGGCGCTTCCTTTCCTCATCGGCTGGAGATATGCCCTGAGAGGAGGCCATCGGCGGAACAGCCTGACGGCCGGCTTCGTGACGTTCTGGGTGACCGCGACCACCTACTTCCCTGCCACCGCCCTGGGGCTTCTCCTGCTTGCTCACGCGCCCATCCGCTGGGCTCCTGTCTGGCCGCTGGCGGATCTCCCGCCGCCCCTGAGCCCCGTCCGCGCGCTGGCGGCGGCGGTGGAGCAGGCCCTGCAAAGTGGGCTGGAGCGTCTGGCCGGCTGTCCTGCCCCGGAGGGGGGTGATCGGGAGCGGCCCGTTCCTCTTAGGTTTCTTCCGGATCGGCTTGGCGTTACAGGCGCTGGACCGGGGGATGCCGCTGCCTGCTTTGCGATCCGCTGGCGGTGATCCCCCGCACAATTCGCCTTGGCCGATGTTCCGCGCTGACCTGGCCGTCACCACCCTTACTATGTCCGTGTCCGTTTCCGTAGGGCTGCTGGTTCCCTCTGTCGCCCGCGGGTGGATCCGTCGGGAGCGCCTGATCCCCTATGTGATGGGGGCCAACGTCAGCACCTTTGTGGACACCCCCTTCGCGTCTTGGATGCTGGGGAACCCGGCTGCGGTGGGCGTGGTGCTAACGGACATCCTGAGCGTCAGCTTGATCTCCACGGGGATCCTCATCTTGGGCTACCCATCCGATTGCCGTTTGCTCGCGGCCATCTTTGAGCGCGGATTGGGGCATCCGTTGCTCCTCGGGTTTTTCTTGGCCGCCTTCCTCAGCGTTCCCCTGTTCCTGCTGGCCCTCGGATGGATCTCGCCGGTCCGCGCTATAATGGGCAGACGGAGGAAGTGTAGGCTTTGTGGGAGGAGGAGCGCCGGATGCGCGTCACCGAGCCGGGTTATGTCTCGCCCTCGAGGGAATACTGGATGGCCCTGATGGCGCAGGGGGAGTTCGCGCGATGGCCGGCCCCAGCGGCCGAGCCGGAGGAGATCTGGGAGGGCCTGGGGATGGGGCAGGGCCGCCCGATCCCCATGCCGGGGCTCTGGGCTCTGGGAGCCGGGGAGCCAGACTGGCGGGCTGCCCGGGCCTGCTTGGAATCAGGCCAGTCGCTCACCGTCACTGTGGTGGGCTACAACCGCGGCGGGTTGATCGTCCAGGCCGAAGGGTTGCCCAGAGGGTTTGTCCCAGCCTCCCATCTCCTTCACTTCTCGAACGCCTTGGATGGGCCTTCCCGCGCCTCCGCCCTCGCCCGCTATATCGGCCAGACCCTGCAGGTCCGGGCCATCGAGGTTGATGAGGTGGGCGGCCGCTTCGTCCTCTCGGAACGGTTGGCCCATCAGGATACCCACCGCGTCGAAGCCCTCTTCGTCGAGCTGCAGCCCGGCCAGGTCCGCCGCGGGGTGGTGACCAAGGTGACCTCCTTTGGGGCCTTTGTGGATCTGGGCGGGTTCGAGGGGCTGCTGCATCTCTCAGAGATGTCTTGGGGTCGGATCAACGACCCCGGGGAGGTGGTCCGCGCAGGACAAGAGCTCAAGGTGCTGGTCCTGGAGGTCAACGCGGAGGAGCGCCGGGTGCAGCTCTCCCTCAAGCGCCTGCAGCCGGACCCTTGGGAGACCCTCCCGCAACGTTACCGGGTCGGCCAGGTGGTGGAGGGAGTGGTCACCACGGTCACGCATTTCGGGGCCTTCGTCCGTCTGGAGGAAGGTGTGGAGGGGCTCCTGCACGTTTCGGAGCTGGGGGTGGCGGTGGATCATCCCCGCAAGGTGGTGCGGGAGGGCCAGCGGGTGCGGGTTCGGATCTTGAGCATCGACCCGGCAGCCCGACGGATCGGGCTGAGCCGACGGGGCCTGCAGGCTGGCGTTTGACGGATTGGAAAGGATCCTGGCCAGGATGAAACGGCGTACCCGAACGGTCCACGCTCGCTCGGCTCGCGACAGCCTGCCGCAGGCAGGGCGGAGCAGGCAAATTGCCGCCCCTTCGCCTCCGGAGTGGGTCCGCCTTCTGGGCCCGCCTCGCTGGTATGGCACGCCGTCCTTCGGACGGCGGGAGCGACAGATCGTGGCCTGGCTGTTGATCGGCTTAGGGCTGTTCTCGGGGCTGACCCTGCCGGGCCTCAGCCCAGGGCGGTGGAGCGACGTGTGGGCGGGGCTGCTGCGCCAGCTCTTCGGCTGGGGCAGCTTTCTGATGGCCGCTGGCTGGGTCGGGATGGGGATTTGGATCCTCCTGCGGACGATGGGACGGGCCCCGCTCCCGAACGGCTGGCGGCTCTTGGCCCTGGAGGTCGCCTTCCTTGGGCTGTTGGGCTTGGCCCACGGCTTGGCCTTGCTGGGCGGCCGGGCGCCCTGGGAGATCATTGCTGTCTCTTATACACATCT
>JAGHYO010000233.1 GCA_017743605.1 Thermoflexus sp.
ACCAGGTGGAAGAGGCTGGCGCCGTATTCTGGGATGGGGTGGGGGTAGGTGGCGGCGAAATCGATGAGGTGGGTGGTCTGGAGGTCCTCCAGCCACGAACGCCAAAAATCCTGATACACCGTCACCCCCACGAACCAAAAAGAAGGATGCCTCTCTACGATTGCTGTCCGCTCCTTCAGATCCGTCCATTCATAAAACAGGCGGTATGCTTCGGTGTATGCTTCGGTGTGCTGGTAAAACGGACTGGCTGCGTCGATGTGCCAGCGGGCCTGGGCCAGGATGGGATCGGAGCGGTTCAGGCCGGCCAGAGCCGGACCCAGATCGTCGAAGCCTGAGAGCCCCAGTGGCTGCGCGGCCATGATGGGGAAGCGGGAGAGGCCGATCAGGCCGAGGGTGAGGATGATCGGGATCCACACTTGGTAGCGGAGGCAGTGGAGGGCGGCGGCGAGGGCGACAGCCCCGGGAACGGTGAGCATGGCGAAGTAGCGGGCAGCGAAGAAGGGCCAGCGGAGGACCATCAGGGCGCCCAATAGAAGAGGAAAGCCCGCCCAGACGGCGAGCTCGCCTCCCCCGGATGAGAGCCCCCTGAGGTGGGGACGGCGGACCAGGAGGGCGAGGAAGAGGCCCAGGGCGAGGGCCAGGGAGGCCACGCGGGCGAAAGCCCCGTCGACGAAGGGACCCATCAGGGCGGTGGCCCCATAATGCCACACCACCTCCACGGGCCCCGGTCGGACCGGGATGGCGGAGAGATTCCGCACGGTGTGCTCGAGGGATCCCGCGTAGGCCTGGCGGAGCCAGAGGGCGAAGAGGGCGGCGGCCGGGATGGCCGATAGGAGGCCTCGGGGCCAGCCGCGGGGGCGGCGACGCAGCAGCGTCAGCCAGAGGGCGGCGATCAGCAGCGCCCCGTAGTAGTGGGTGAACAGCAACAGCCCCTGGGCCAGGGTCCAGGCCGCCCAGCGGCGGGGGGTCGGGCGGCTCAGCAGCCCGAGGGCGCTCCAGATGCCCCAAGCGCCCAGGGACGCGGTCAGGCCATACATCCGGATCAGGATCAAGAGGAAGAGGAACCAGGGGTTGAGGGCGAGGAGGGCAAGGGCGGAGAGGCCGAGACGGGGTCCGCCGAGGCGGCGCCCGATCTGGAAAGCCAGGGGAAGGGCCGGAAGGCCCAGAAAGAGGGAGAGGACGCGAAAAGCCCACGGATGATCAAACCCGCCGAGGGCCAGCCATCCCTGCGCCAGCAGATAGTAGAGAGGGGGGTGGCTGTCCCGCATCAGGTTGCGGATCACCCCGACGGGCGGATAGGAGGCGATCTGCCAGAGGACATGGCTCTCGTCGTAGAGGGCCAGCTCCGCCGGCATCAAGGCGAGAGCGGCCGCTGCGGTGAGCCATATCAGCAGAACAGCCGCTGAGCGTGGTCTCCCCCATGAGCGGGTTCGCCGCGCGAGAGCCTGCTCTTCCTGGATCAGAAGGCCGGTTCGAGCCCGCCCAGGGCGGCGTGATGCCTTTTCCTCCGTGGGCCACATCGGGTATCCTGCACCAGATTGCCAGATGTTGTCTCCGGGTGCCTCTACGGGAAAGAAGCGAAGGAATCCAGAAGCCGCTCCAGATCCTCCAGTCCGTGCTGGTCGTAGGAGCAACGCTGCAGGAGACGCAGGATGGCAAGGTGCTCCTTCGGTTTACGAAGGCAGCGTTGCAGGATCTCGACCCGGACCACGGAAAACCCTCCGTCGGTGGGCATCCCGGTGAACTCGGAGGCGGGGGGCGAAATCCAGATGCTGACGCACGACGCGAGAGAAGAACGCACCCCGACTGAAGCCTTCTGCAGCGCAGAGGAGCCGGTTCCGACGCACGGCCTTGAACTTTAGAACGATGCCCTCGGTGTCCAAGAAGATCAGATCCACCCGGCAGAACCCGCAGCACGCAAGGTCCGCGAGCGGGTCCAGCAGGTTCGGCTGGGGGACGCCTCGCCAGGGCAGGACAGCAAGGTCCAGGTCGCCTTCCGCGTGGAGGCGGCCCTTGGCGGCCAAGCCGAAGAGGTAAGCCGCTCTGATCTGCGGATATCGCCGGAACACCTCGGCCAGCTGGCTCGGGTCCGCCAAGGGCGTCGCCTTTTCCATCGACCGCTCCGATAGTCTTTCTGCGCACAGAATTATAGCCTCGTCGGATCAGGTCCGGCGGGAGGGTCGATGGCTTGCGATGCCTCGGACCGATGAGCAACGCGGAGGATGGGATGGACTGCCGGTATTGCCCACAGCGTGCGGGCCCTCGCGCGGCGCGGGCAGCTAACGCTGAGGGCGGTGCCCGCCTGGAGTCCCTGCCCTCATTCCCGCGGCCGAGCGACCTCGTAATTCACGTTACGGGCCTCAAAGAAGTTCACCTGCTCCGGGAGGTCGATCTCGGCTGCCAGCCAGCGGAAGGGGTTGGGCGCATGGAAGTGGGGTCCCAGCCCCAGCTCCTCCAGGCGCCGGTCGGCTACGTAGCGGACGTAGGCGTTCAGGGAGCCGGCGTGGAGGCCGAGGACGGGCCGCGGCAACAGCACCTGATTGTAGGCCTCCTCCAAGGCCACCGCCTCCAAGATCATCCGACGCAGCTCCTCCCCCAGGGCGGGCGTTCGCGCTTCGGGGTTCTCCTGGAGGAAGGCTTGGATCAAGTGCACGCCGAACGAAAGGTGAAGGCTCTCATCCTTGAGCACCCAATCGATGATCGTCCCCAGACCCCGCAGGCAGTTGCGTCGCCGGAAGGAGAGGGCGAAGGCGAAGCCGGAATAGAAGAAGATCCCCTCTAGGATCACGAAGAACCCCACCAGGTTGCGCAGAAGCCGCTGTCGCCCTTCGATCGTATCCAGGTGCAGGTCCGGCTTCAGGATCTCCGCGGTGAGCCGGCGCTGGAAGGCAGCCTTGGCGGCCACGGCCGGATGTTCCTCCAGCATGCTGAACACGCGCTCCCGATCCACGGGCAGCGTCTTGATCACGTATTCGAAGGCCATAGTGTGGTTGGCCTCTTCCCAGGCCTGGCGGGCGAGATAGAGACGAACTTCGGGGGCGGTGAAATGGGGATAGAGGGCCAGCAGCAGGTTGCTGGTGACCATGGATTCCATAGGGTTGAAGAAGCCCAGGAGGATCTCCACGGCTTGGCGCTCTTCCTCGGTGAGGCGCTCGTGCCAGTCCTGGACATCGTCGTGGAGGGGGGCTTCTTCAGGGAACCAGGTGTTGCGCTTGGCCTGCTGCACGTGGGCGTAAGCCCACGGGTAGCGTAGAGGAAAAAGACGCAGTGGCTCCACCGGATCGCCGCCGATCAACCCGCACGCGGATCGCATGGTCGTCCTCCTCAAAGAAGATGAGCTGATGATGCCATGAGGGCGCAGCGTCGCTGTGCCCCTACTGACAAGCCTCGCAGGAGCTATCCACGGCGCATGCAGTCCCCGCCTGCAACTCTGCTTCTGCCGCCTCCACCCAGCGAGGTCGTTGGGCTGCCTTGTTCACCCGCACCGTCGCCGGCTCGGCCCGCATACGCGGCATCATGTAACAGTAATAGGTGGCCTTGAGGCCCTTCCGCCAGGCCTGCAGATACACCTCCGCCAGACCCGCCGAGGTCTGGGAGGCGAAGTAGAGGCTGCGGCTGATGCCCATATCCACCCATTTCTGGGCTCGGGCCGCGATCTCCAGCAGGGCCTCGGGGTGGATCTGGAAAGCAGTGGGGAAGCGACGGCGCACCGGCTCGGGGATCTCGGGGATGGCCCACACATCGCCCTGGGTCTCCACCAGCCGCTCCCGAATCCGTCCCCACAGCCCCAGGGCTTTCAGTGTCTCCACCAGAGCCGGGTTGAACTCGACGAAACGACCGGAGAGGGTGGTCCGGACGAACAAGTTGCTGAAATAGGGGTCCATGCTGGGGCTGGTGCCAGCAATCAGGGCGATGGTCGCGGTGGGGGCGATGGCCATCACTGCCCCGTTGCGGATCCCCGCACGCACAGCGTCCCGGAGGGACGCCCAATCCAGCCGCCCTCCTCGATCCACCTTGATGGCCCGCCCCCGCTCCCGCTCCAGGTCCTCTAGGGTGTCAAAGGGCAAGCGGCCCTTCGACCACTCGCTGCCTGGGAAGCGGGGGAAGGATCCGCGCTCCCGGGCCAGGGCGCAGCTGGCTCGGATGGCGTGGAAGGAAAGCTGCTCGACGAGGCGGTCAGCCCACTCTGCAGCCTCCGGGTCGTTGAAGGAGAGGCCTTGGCGGCTCAGGAGCTCCGCGAACCCCATGCAGCCCAGCCCCACCGGCCGGTTCAGGAGGTTGCTCCGGCGGGCGCGCTCCGAGGGATACAGGTTCAGGTCGATCACGTTATCCAGGGCCCGCATGGCGATCTCGA
>JAGHYO010000234.1 GCA_017743605.1 Thermoflexus sp.
AGCCCCTGATAGACCGCAAGGGTGAGAAGGGTCGCGCCGGCCAGGAGAAGAAAGTCAGGCGGCTTGGGGAACCCTCACGGTTTCTTCACCAGCACGTAACGACCCCGCGTGCCGAAGGGAGTGGAAGTGTAAAGATATACCGCCGGGCCCACCTGAACAAGATCGGCATGGCCGATGCCGACGTTGCCGGGCAGGTCCATCAACAATGGGTTCCCTGGATATTTCTCCCATGGCCCATCGATGGAGGGCCCCCGGCTGCGAGCCATCCCCAACCCGAACTGGTCGTCCCCGATGCCGGGTCGGCTGGGCCCCCGGATGCCTTCGTAGACCATGTAGTAATGGGAGCCTTCCCGCACTACGTCGGCAGCCGAGATCGTGCGGAACTCGAAGTAGCGATTGGCTGCGGCGCCCGTGAGCTCCAGGGGTCCATAATCCGCCTCCGGCCCGAAAAGGGGATTCGCGGCGCAGCGCCGCCAGCCCCGGGTCGTCAGGGCCTTCGGACCCACCAGGCATCCCATGTGTCCGGGGCTCCGCCCCAAGTTGACGAACACATACAGACGCGTTCCCGTGACGAAAAGGCCCGGCGGCCCCCCAACCAGGCATTCCCCATACTCCCGCTCAGAGAGGATGTGAGGATGTTCCCCCACCCGTTCCTCCGGTCGGCATCGGCGGGCCGGGGAGGACCATCCGGTGCCTGGGATCCGCAGCGCCGAGGACCAGCGAAGGCCATCCGGGGAGATCCGCAGGTAAACGGCTCCACGCCATTCATACACCATATAGGCTCGTCTCCCCTCGAAGACGACCCGAGGGTATTGCTGTTGATCAACCTGGTCCCGCTTGGGATCGCAGGGGCAGCGGGCGCATGGGATCAGGCAGACCGGACGTTCCAGGCGGAAGTGGCGGCCCCCATCGGTGCTGCGCCACAGGGTGACACACCCCGGGAAAGGCACCGGCTGGCCACAGGGATCCATCACCCTCGCCGAAGGGAAGCTGGCGTGCAGATAGGACCAGAACTCCGATCCACCCCGCCAGACCGTGTCAGACTCCCCAAGGGGAAGACCGGTATCCACGACTTCCAGGATCCATTCCGCCTGACCGGCCCAGAACTCCGCCAGCGAAGCGAAAAACCGTCCCGGCGGCGGCGCTAGATCCGGAGGATAGGACGAAGGCCCTTCGAATGAGGAGGTCGGATGAGGATTAGCGGCCCACGCGTAAGAATTCAGGAGGATGGAGAACAGAAGGGGAATAGCCAGCTGAATAGATCGGCGAGCCCCTTTTCCATGCCGAGCTTTCGAGGGATCCACCCAGCGCCCGAGGGCTGAGGCCATGGCGACCCCCTTTGCCGTGCTGGGAACGCAGCCGGCCGGTTCGCTTCTTTCAAAGCGGAAGGAGACGTGCCCGCTCAGATCATTTACGATCTGGCCCTATGCGATTGTAACCCCGACCGATCCCCCGGTAGATGAAACCCAGATCGCGCATGATCTCGGGCTCGCAGATGTTGCGGCCGTCGATGATCACTGGCCGCCGCATGAGTTGCTTGACGCGCGGGAGATCCAGATGCTTGAACTCGTTCCAGTCGGTCACCACCACCAGGGCGTCGGCGTCTACGGCCAGCTCGTAGGGATCGGCGCACATGATCACTTGGGGCAGGACCCGCGCGGCGTTGGGCATGGCGACGGGGTCATAGGCACGCACGACAGCCCCCTCCTGGAGGAGCAGCCCCGCGATCTCCAAGGCCGGGGCCTCCCGGATGTCATCGGTGTTCGGCTTGAAGGCCAGCCCCAGCAGTCCGATCACCATGCCCTGCAGATCCTCCAGGATCTCCTTCAGCTTCCACACCACCCGCCGCCGCTGATCCCGGTTGATCTCCACCACCGCCTGCAACAGCTGCGGATGACACCCGTGGATGACTGCCATATGGATGAGGGCCTTAACGTCCTTGGGGAAACATGAGCCTCCCCATCCTACCCCAGCGTCCAGGAAGGCGCGGCCGATGCGCTTGTCATAGCCCATGCCGATCGCCACCTCCTTCACGTCGGCTCCCAGGGCCTCACAGATGTTGGCGATCTCGTTGATAAAGGAGATCTTGGTGGCCAGGAAAGCGTTGGAGGCGTATTTGATCATCTCGGCGGTGCGCAGATCGGTGATCATGATGGTGCTGCGCAGGGGCAGATGCAGCTGGGCCACCTTCTCCGCTGCCTCCCGATCCAGCGAACCCAGGACGATGCGATCGGGGTTCATGAAGTCATAGACCGCCGACCCCTCCCGCAGGAACTCGGGGTTGGAGACCACCCAGAAGGGGACGGGCCGGCGCTGCCGGCTGCGCACGATGTCTGCCACCCAGTCTCCGGTTCCCACCGGCACCGTGCTCTTGTTGACGATGATGAGGGGATGGTCCATCACCTCCCCGATGCGCTCCGCGGCCATACGCACGTGACGGAGATCTGCCTCTCCGTCCACCCCCTCAGGGGTCCCCACGGCGATGAAGACGAACTCCGCCGGTAGGCCGTTGATGCCTTCCTCATATGAGGTTGTGAAGGAGAGGCGGCCGGCCTTCATGTTGCGACGGACGATCTCCTCCAGCCCCGGCTCGAAGATCGGGAGCCGGCCTTCCTGCAGCTTGGCGATCTTTTCCTCGTTGATATCCACGCATGCCACCCGGTTGCCCAGGTCCGCTAGGCAAGCCGCGGTGGTCAACCCGACGTAGCCAGCGCCGATCACACAGATCCGTTTCATCCCTGCCTCCTACCGGGATCGGACGCGGATACGCCCCTTCGCTTATCCGGCAAGGGTGGGGGCAGCGGGGCGTTCCCCATCCGTCCGCGCCGGGGCCGGGAGCACTCCGGCCATCAGCAGGCCCACCTGCTGCAGCGTGGCCTCCGCTGCCTCCAGAACAGCCACGATGCGCCCCCGATACATCACCGCGATCCGATCCGATAGGGAGAAGATCTCATCCAGCTCCGTGGAGACCAGGAGCACAGCCACCCCCTGATCCCGCATCTCCACGATCTTGCGATGGATGTATTCGGTGGCCCCCACGTCGAGCCCTCGGGTGGGCTGGTTGGCCACCAGCAGCCGGATAGGCCGGGACAGCTCCCGGGCGGCGATCACCTTCTGCTGGTTGCCGCCGGAGAGGCTGCGGGCGGGCGTGCGGGGGCTCGGGGTCCGGATGTCATAGAGGGCGATGAGACGGCGGGCGTGCTCTAGGACTGCCTGGGGCTGCCGCTGGAGGCCCCGGACGAAAGGCGGACGGTCATAAGCGTTTAGCACCAGGTTGTCGTCGACGAAGTAAGGCAGCACCAGGCCATGCTTCTGCCGATCCTCTGGGATGTGGGCCATACCGCGGTCGATCAGGGACCGGGGCGGCCGGCCAGTCACCTCCTCCCCGAGCAGGAACACCCGGCCGCCCGCGACAGGGCGCAGCCCCACCAGGGCCTCGATCAGCTCGGTCTGCCCATTCCCCTGCACGCCTGCGATCCCCAGGATCTCGCCGGCCCGCACGGAGAAGGTCACCCCATCTACCGCCAGCACTCCCCGGTCATCCCGCACCCGCAGATCCTCCACTCGAAGCACCTCCTCCCGGGGCCGCGCGGGGGATTTCTCCACCGTCAGCATCACTTCGCGCCCCACCATCATCGCCGCCAGGCGGGCCTCGTCGGCCTCTTCTGGCGTCAGCACACCCACTACCCGTCCGTTCCGGAGCACGGTGATGCGGTCCGCCACCGCCAGCACCTCTTTCAGTTTGTGGGTGATAAAGATGATAGAGACCCCCTGCCGCTGCAGGTGGCGCATGACCCGGAATAGCTCCTCGGTCTCCTGAGGCGTCAGCACCGCCGTGGGCTCATCCAGGATCAGGATGTCGGCTTTGCGGTAAAGAGCCTTGAGGATCTCCACCCGCTGCTGGACACCTACCGGCAGGTCTTTCACCAGGGCCTCTGGGTCCACCTCCAGGCCGTAGCGTCGCGAGAGCTCCCCCACCTCTTGAACCGCCCGGCGCAAATCCAGGAAGGGGCCGCGACGGGCCTCCTGGCCTAAGATGATGTTCTCGGCCACGGTGAACACCGGCACCAGCATAAAGTGCTGGTGGACCATCCCGATCCCCAGGCGGATGGCATCGCTGGGCCGACGCAGCTCCACCGGCTGTCCCCTGACGTAGATCTCGCCCTCGTCTGGGTGATACAGGCCGTAAAGGATGTGCATCAGGGTGGTCTTACCGGCCCCGTTCTCCCCTAAGATGGCGTGGATCTCGCCCCGGCGCAGGGAGAAGTTCACGTGGTCGTTGGCCACC
>JAGHYO010000235.1 GCA_017743605.1 Thermoflexus sp.
CGCCTGAGCGAGGCGCCCCTCGGGGTGGCCTGTGAGGTGCTGCGGGTGACGGATGAGGTGTCCACGCTGCGCCAGGCCGCCCGGGTCGGCCTGCGGCCCGGAACCCGGGTGACCGTCGAGGAACAGGAGCCCGGGGCCGGCCTGCGGATCCGGGTGGGGGATCAGACCCACCGCATCCGACGCCGCCTGGCCGACCGGATCTTCGTCCGCGTGCCGATCCCCGAACCCTTGGAGGAACCCCCACCGGATGCGGCGGCGACGCCTTCGGATCACCCCTGAGCTGGTGGAGCGGATCTGGACGGAGGTGCTGGAGAGCCTCCCGGCGGACCTGCGGGAGGCGGTGGATAACGTGGCGGTGCTGCTGGAGGAGGAGCCCTCCCCGGCGCAGCGGGCGGCGCTGGGGCTGCCCCCCGGGGAGAACCTCTACGGGATGTTCGAAGGGCCCACCCGCGGGGAACGGGAGCGCATGCACATCGCCTGGCCCTCCCGCATTCTGCTGTTCCGCCGCCCCTTAGAGGCCGACTTCGGCCACGACCCCTTCCGGCTGCGGGCGGAGATCCGCCGCACCCTCCTGCACGAGCTGGGGCATTACTTCGGGCTGAGCGAGGAGGACCTGCGCCGGCTGGGGATGGAATAGATCAGGCCCCCCGCTTCCCCACGCGGTCCACGTAGGCCCGGGTGTAGACGTTGATCCGGACGATGTCCCCTTCCGCGATGAACTGGGGGACCAGCACCTCCAGGCCGTTCTCCAGGATGGCGGGTTTGTAGACGTGGCTCTCCCGTTCGCGCAGGGGCTGGGAGGTGTGGACCACCCGCAGGTCCACGGTCTCGGGGAAGGCCACGGCGACGGGACGGCCTTCGTGGAACTCCACGGGGATCCGCTGGTTGGGCTGGAGGAAGACCTCCAGGTCGCCGATCATCGCCGCCGGGACGGGGACCTGATCGTAGGTCTCGGGGTCCATGAAGTAGAACATCTCGCCGTCGTTGTAGAGGTATTCCATCACCCGGCGCTCCAGGGCGACCTCCTCCACCCGCTCCTCGGGCCGGAAGCGCCGGTCCACCACCACGCCGGTGCGCAGGTTGCGCAGCTTCGCGTGGACCACCCCTTTCTGCTGGGCGGTGCCCGAGTGGTAAACCGCCTCGATCACGCGGAACAGGTTCCCTTCCAGCGCAACGGTCATCCCCGGTCGAAGCTCGCTGGCCGCCGGCATCCTTCCCTCCTGACTGCCCGGATGGGAGGCGAGGATCTCTTAATGGATTTTAATCGAAACCGCATCCCCTGGGCCCTATCCCTCCAGCCGGTAGCCGAAGCCGGGCTCGGTGAAGAGGTGCCGGTGATCCCCCGTTTCCCCGAGCTTGCGCCGCAGCCGCCCGATGTAGACCCGAAGGTATTCCACCTCATCCACATACTCCGGCCCCCAGACCCGCTGGAGCAGGAAGCGATGGGAGAGGGTGCGCCCGGCGTGGCGGGCCAGGAGATAAAGCAGATCGAACTCCTTTCCGGTCAGCCGCAGGGGCTCCCCCCGATGCCAGGCCCGTCGCTGGTCCCCATCCAGCTCCAGATCGCCCACCCGCAGGATCCCGGGCCCGCCGGTTCCCTCACTCCAGCGCATCCGGCGCAGGGCCGCCCGCACCCGGGCGAGCAGCTCCCCCACCCCAAAGGGCTTGGTGAGGTAATCATCTGCCCCCAGGTCCAGCGCCGTGACCTTGTCCGCCTCCTGGTCCAGCGCCGTGAGCACCAGGATCGGGACCAGGGAGGCCTGGCGGATCCGCCGGAGGACCTCCAGCCCGTTCAGCCCCGGCAACAGGATGTCCAGGATCACCAGATCCGGGGCCTGCTCCTCGAACCGCCGCAGCGCCTCGTAGCCGTCCGAGGCCGTCTGCACCTCGTATCCGCGGGCGGACAGGTTGCGGGCGATGAACCGCCGGAGCGGTTCCTCATCCTCCACCACCAGGATCCACTCGGCCATCGTCGCCCCTCCAGATCGGGAAGGTTGCGCCCGGGCCCTCATCGGCCAGCCAGATCCGACCCCCGTGGGCCTCGATGAAGCCTTTGCAGATGGCCAGGCCCAGGCCGGCACCGGAGGATCGAACCTGGCCGGGGATGCGGTAGAAGCGATCGAACAGGCGCCCTCGATGCTCGGGCGGGATACCCGGGCCCTCATCGCGCACGCGGACGACCACCACCCCGTCCGCGACGCCGGCGGAGACGGTGATGGGCGTGCCCGGAGGCGTGTAGCGGAGGGCGTTGTCCAGGAGGTTCCGAAAGACCACCTCGATGCGCGCCGCGTCCACGTCGACAGGAGGCAGATCCGGCGGCAGCTGCACGAAGATGGGATGGGTGTTCGCCCGGAGGCCCCGGCGGGCCCGGGCGATGAGGGCCTCCAGGGGGTAGGGCTGCCGGTTAAGGGTCAAGGCCCCCGCCTCCAGGCGCGAGAGATCCAGCAGATTGCTCACCAGATGGGCCAGCCGCTCCGTCTCCTCCAGGATGATCTGAAGGAACTCCCGGCGCGCCGCCGGATCCCACTCCACATCCTCCGCCAGGAGGGTGGTGGTGTAGCCCTGGATGGCCGCCAGGGGGGTGCGCAGCTCGTGGGAGACGGCGGAGAGCAGGGCCGATTTCGCCCGATCCAGCTCCCGCTCCGCCGTGATGTCCCGGAGGACCAGGATGCGCCCCAGGCGCTCCTCTCCTTCCCCGCGGACCGGCAGGCTCTGGATGCGGAGCTCCCGAGCCCGGGCGTCCCTCTGCCAGCGCACTTCTACTGTTCCCTCATCGGTCCCCTCCAGCAGCCGGGCGGCCTCTTCCGAAGGGGAGAGATGCGGGAGCAAGGCCGCGTAGGCGATGTCGGCGGAGCATCCCGGCGCGCACGGCTCCTCCAGGCCGCACCATTCGGCCGCCCGCCGGTTCATATACAGGATCTCCCGCTCCCGGCTTTCCATGATCAGTCCGTCATGGAGATGCTCGATCAGGGTTTCCAGCCGGCGGGTCTGTTGCTGGAGGAGCATGTCGCTGCGGGCGTAGAGGACGGCGTGCTCCAGGGCGAAGGCGGCCAGGTTGGCGAAGTTCCAGGCCAGGGAGACCTCGTCCTCCGAGAAGGGATGGGGGTCCGGCCGGTAGATCACCAGGGCGGCGGGAGGAACGTGGCGGGCCTGAAGCGGCACCGCCAGGAGCGAACGGAACCCCTCCCGGCGCGCCCGCTCTCGCAGCTCCGGATAACCCTCGACCTCGATATCGGCGATCTGGACGGGGCGGCCGGTCCGGATGGCGCGCATGGTGGGCGAGCGCGGATCATCCGGATGGAAGGAGAGCCCGCGGGCGTAATCCGGGCTCAGCCCGCGCACCGCGCGCACCCGATACCGCCCCGTGCGCTCATCCAGGGTGAAGAGGGCGCAGGTGGGGACGCGGAGCAGGCGCTGGATTTGCTCCAGGATGGTGGCGATCACCGCCTCGGTTTCCAGCGAGGACAGGACGACGCGCCCGGTGTCGAGGAGGGTGCGCAGTTCGCTCAGGCGTCGTTCGATCGCCGCCTGCATCCAGAGCAGCGAGCGGGCGAGGTGCCCGATCTGATCCCCGCGGGCGGTCAGGCGGAGGATGGGCGCGGCGCTGGCCGATCCCGGATGCTCGCCGAGCTCCCGGCTGAAGCGGGCGATGGCCTCCAGCGGGCGCAGCGCCTGATGGGTGAGGAGATACCAGAAGCCGAAGCCGCTGATCAGCACCAGCGTGAGCAGGAGGAGCAGCCCCCGCCGGAACATATAGAGGGTGGCCAGGGCCTCATCGGCGGGGCGGCGCACCAGGATGCGCCATCCGGTTCGGGGAAGAAACAGGGAGGTCGCCACCCAGGCCCGCCCTTCGGGATCCCGGAATAGGCCCGGGGGGACGGCTTCCCCCGGATCCAGCCGGTAGGTCGGATCCAGAGGGATCAAGGGGCCGGAGGCGGCGATCAGCTGCCCGGTGGCGTCATACAGGCGGAGATCCAGATGGTCCCCGGCGATGGTCCGCAGGACCGTGCTGAGGCGCTCCAGGGAGAGATTGAGGGCCACCACTCCGTTGAAGTCGCCCCGCTCATCCTTCAGGGGCATGGCGATCGTCACCACGGGCTTCCCGGTGGTGGGGGAGAGCCATCCCTTGGAGAGCACCGGGCCGTTCCCCTGAGCGGCGGCCTGGAAATAATTCCAGAAGCTGAAATCCCAGCCCACCGTGCTCCCGGGTCCCTCCGGGTAGTGATAGCGCATTAGGCCGCGGCGATCCAGGAGGAAGAGCATCAGGGCGTCCGGGCGGGCGGAGAA
>JAGHYO010000236.1 GCA_017743605.1 Thermoflexus sp.
CGGGAGGCGGCGGTGATCGTGGAGGGCACCTACCGCACGCCCTTCCAGGAACACGCCTACCTCCAGCCGGAGGCCGGGGTGGCCTACATCGATGAGGAGGGGCGGATCACGGTCGTGACGGCCGGGCAGTGGGTCCACGAGGACCGCCATCAGATCGCCCACGCCCTGGGGCTGCCGGAGGATCGGGTGCGGGTGATCTACGCGGCCATCGGTGGGGCCTTCGGCGGCCGGGAGGACATGTCGGTGCAGATCCTGCTGGCCCTGGCCGCTTGGAAACTGAGTCGCCCGGTGAAGATCATCTGGAGCCGAGAGGAGTCCATCATCGGCCACCACAAGCGCCATCCGGTGGCGGCGCGGGTGCGCTGGGCGGCAGACCGCGAGGGGCGCTTGCTGGCAGTGGAGGCGGATGTCATCGCGGACGTGGGCGCTTACGCCTACACCTCCAGCAAGGTCCTGGGCAACATCACCATGTCCATCTGCGGACCCTACGTGGTCCCCAACGTCCGGGCGGACATCCGGGGGGCGCTGACCCACAACCCCCCGACGGGAGCGATGCGGGGCTTCGGGGCGCCCCAGGCCCTCTTCATCGCGGAGATGCAGATGAACAAGCTGGCCGAGGCCCTGGGGATGGATCCGGTGGAGATCCGCCTGCGCAACGTCTGGCGAGAGGGCTCCCGCATGCCCACGGGCGGGATCGTGCCGGAGGGGGTGAGCATCGCCGAGGTCATCGAGGCCTGCGCTCGGGCGGCCGGCTGGCAGCGGACGGAGGCGGGTTGGGTCCGGCCAGCGGCGCCTTCCTCTTCAGATCCGACAAAGCGCTACGGTTGGGGGTTCGCCTGCGGCTTCAAGAACATCGCTTATAGCTTCGGCTTCCCGGAGCACTGCTGGGCCCGGGTGGAGCTGCACGGGGACGCCTATGTCGAGAAGGCCATTGTCTATCACGCCGGCGCCGACGTCGGGCAGGGGGCGCACACCGTGATGCTCCAGATGGCCGCTCAAGCCCTGGGATTGCCGCTGGAGAAGGTCGAGCTGCGCGCCTCCGACACCGCTTTCACGGAAAGCTCTGGAAGCTCCTCTGCCTCCCGCATGACCTTCATGGCCGGCAACGCCATCAAAGGGGCAGTAGAGCAGGCCCTGGCCGCCTGGCGCAACGAGGAGCGGCCGGCCATCGGGGAGTTCATCTACCGGCCGGTGCGCACCTTCCCCTTCAACCCTGAGACCGGCTTCTCCGAGCGCCCCAACGTGACCTACGGTTATGTCGCCGAGGCGGTCCTGGCGGAGGTGGACGTCGAGACCGGCCAGGTGCGGCCGGTGAAGGTGATCTGCGCCGACGATGTGGGGCGGGCGATCCACCCGATCAACCTTCGAGGCCAGATCGAGGGCGGGGTGGTCCAGGCCATCGGGTATGCCATCACGGAGAACTTCATCGTGCAGCAGGGGCGCATCCTCACCCGCCATCTCAGCACGTATCTGATCCCCGGGATCTCCGACATCCCGGAGGAGACCGAGAGCTTGATCCTGGAGCATCCCGACCCGCTGGGGCCGTGGGGCGTGCGGGGAATGGCGGAGATGCCCTTCCTGCCCTTGGCCCCCGCCTTGGTGGCTGCCGTCCGCGACGCCACCGGCGTCTGGTTCAACGCTCTCCCCCTGACCCCGGATCGGGTCTACGCCGGCCTGCACCCGGACCGGGTCCCGGGCGGGAGGGTGGCTCGCCTTTGAAGCGCGAAGAGGCGAGGTCCCAGGTGCGACGTGAGCAGTGGGCATGACCCTGGAGATCGCGGTGCTGGCCGCCGGCGCGGCCTACACTGACGGCGTTTTCCTGTATGAGGAGCCGGAGGGCCTGAACGGCCGCCTCCGGCCTGGTCATCTGGCGCTGGTCCCCTTCGGTCGGGGCGAGCGGCCGGAGCCTGGCGTCGTGTGGCGCCGTCTCGCGGGGAAGCCTTCGGAAGGGCGGGGGCCGGATAAGGAGGGGCGTGGCGCTCGCCCTCGCCGGCAGGTGATCCGCCTGCTCAACGAGGAGCCGGTCCTGGATCCCCTGCGCTTGGAGTGGGCGGCATGGCTCAGCCGGACCTACCTGGCCCCGCTGAGCGAGTGCCTGCGCCTGATGATCCCTTCCGGCTTGATCCCCCGCCGGGAGCCCATCTACGAGCGGTGCGCTCCGGATGGCTTCCGGGGCAAGCTGGAGCGCGCAGTGGCCGTCTCCTTCGCCGAGCAGGTCCTGCTGGTCGCCCTAACAGAGGGTCCCCTCGCCCATGGTGAGGTCCATGCCGTCCTGCGGGATTTCCCGCTGGCCGAGCGACAGCGGGCGCTGCGTCGGCTGCTGGAGCGGGGCTGGATCCGGCGGAGCTGGCGGATCCGAGAGGGCCGCCCCCCCACCCTTCGTATGATCCGGTTGAAGGAGGAGGGGATCCTGCAAGCGCTGCGGGAAGGAGGGATCCGGCTGGGGCGGCGGGAGGAGATCACGACGCGGCGTCGGCGCCTGCTGGAGCGGCTGCAGGAGGCGGGCCGTCCGCTCCCAGCGGACTGGCTGCAAGCAGAAACCGGTTGCACGTCTGCGGATCTGCGCCAGCTGACCCGCTGGGGGATCATCGAGCCGATAGAGCGGCCGATCTGGGAAGCCGCGGATCCCTATCCGGTGCCGGAGGAGCCGCCGCCCCTCACCCCGGATCAGGACCTGGCATGGCGGGCCATCGAGCGGGCGTTAAGGGCCGGCCGTTTCCGCGCTTTCTTGCTCTACGGGATCACCGGCAGCGGCAAGACCGAGCTTTACCTGCAGGCCGTAGCGGAGACCTTGAGGCGGGGGAAGGGCGCCCTCGTCCTGGTGCCGGAGCTGGCCCTCACCCCGCAGACTGCCCGCCGCTTCGAGGCGCGGTTTCCGGGACAGGTGGCCGTGTGGACTGGCGGGATGAGCCCGGCCCAGGAGCGGGCCGTGTGGGAGCGGATCCGGCGTCGTCAGGCCCGGGTGGTGGTGGGGACCCGCTCCGCTCTTTTCGTGCCGGTGCCGGACCTGGGGTTGATCGTCATCGATGAGGCCCACGATCCGAGTTACAAGCAGGACCTCCGGCCCGAGATCCCTTACCGGATCCCAGCTTACCACGCGGTGGACGCGGCGATGGCCCTGGCCCGCGCCCTGGAGGCGGTGATGATCCTGGGCACGGCCACTCCCAGCGTGGAGCTGCGGTATCAGGCCGAGCATGGCCTCCTGGAGGAGCTACGCCTCTCCCGACGCTTCCTGGGCTACCGGCGACGCTTGGTCGCCCAGGCCCGCCATTTCGGGGCCTCCCTGGAAGGCTTCGTTGAGGTAGAGGCGGAGGCCCTGACCAGCGGCCTGCCGCCCGTCGAAGTAGTGGATATGCGACAGGAGTTGAAAGCGGGTAATGCGGGGATCTTCAGCCGGGCCCTGGAGCGGGCGCTGGCTCAAGTGCTGCGCCGGGGGCAGCAGGCCATCCTGTTCCTAAACCGCCGGGGGGCCGCACCCTTCGTGTTCTGCCGGGATTGCGGGCACCTCATGCGGTGTTCACAGTGCGACCTCCCTCTGGCCGAGCATCTCTATCCGACCCGATGGGTGTGCCACCACTGTGGGGCGACGGAGCCGCCTATGGCGCGCTGTCCGCGCTGCGGCTCCCGGCGGCTGAAGGGCATGGGGATCGGCACCCAGGCGGTGGAGGAAGCGGTGCGGCGACGCTGGCCAGCTGCCCGCGTCCTCCGCTGGGATCTGGACACGGCCCCCACCCGCGCTGCGCACGCCCTGATCTGGCAGCGCTTCGCCGACGGCGAAGCGGACATCCTGATCGGCACCCAGGTCCTCACCAAAGGGCTGGATCTCCCCCTGGTGACCCTGGTGGGAGTGATCCTCGCCGATGTGGGGCTGGGGTTGCCCGATTTCCGGGCCGCGGAGCGGACCTTCCAGCTGCTGATCCAGGTGGCGGGCCGGGCAGGACGGGGGCTGTTCGGCGGGCGAGTGATCTTCCAGACGTATCGGCCGGATCACCCGGCCAGCGCCGCGGCCGCCCGCTATGATCTCGATGGCTTCTATCGGAGCGAGGCCGCCTTCCGGAAAGCCCACGGGTATCCTCCCTTTGCCCGTCTGGTCCGTCTGCTTTACTGGCACGCGGAGGCCGAGCGGGCCCGCGAGGCCGCCGAAGGGCTGGGGGAGGCTTTGCGGAGTCATTTGATGGCCAAAGGGGCTCCGCCCTCCGCGATGATCGGCCCGGCTCCGTGCTACTTCAGCCGCCTGCG
>JAGHYO010000237.1 GCA_017743605.1 Thermoflexus sp.
GATGTGTATAAGAGACAGTCCCCCGCCCGCCCGGGTCCGAGCGGGCTGCCCCTATTATAGGGGATCTCACCTCCCTCCGCAAGCCAAGGTTGTGAAAATCAAAACAAATCGGGGACCTTTCGCTACCGGACGGGGCGGAAGCCCTGAAGATCCCAGAGGCTGCCGACCCGCTCAGGGGCTGGGCGGAAGACGGCTTCCACCCGCATGTCAACGGCCCAGGGGGTTCCATCGTCCAGCAGATCATGGATGAAGAGGGCGTCGGCTCCATCCAGGCGGATCAGGCCGAGGGTGCGGGGGCGCTCCAGCCGGCTCCCATCCGGGGCGAGATGCATCCGTGTCCACGAGAGGAGGGTCCCCTGCGGGCCCACCTCGACCCATGCGCCCTCATCCAGCTTGCCCAGGCAGCGCTCACAGAAGAGGCGGGCCGGAACGTAGGTATATCGACAACGAGGACAGCGGGTCCCGTAGATCTTGCCGGCCTGTAGGCCGCGCAGCCAGCGCTCCCCGGCCACCCCAGCGGTGTAGACCCCCTCCAGCTGGATGGCGCCGTGCCAGGCGCGGGCGTCCCCCGCACGAAGGATTCGTTCGATGAGCGCCATCGGAGCCTCCTCAGCCTTCCAGGGGTCGGAAATAGCGAATGTCCGTGATGGCGCCTTCCCGCTCCTGCGGCGGCTTCCAGACCGCCTGGACCCGCATGCCGATCCGGACCCGCTGGAGGATCTCCTCGAGGGTCTGCCCAACTTCCCCCAGCTTGTGCATCATCCCCATCCCGGGGGAGGCGCCGTCAATGGCGATCACGGCGGGGACCTCCGGGACCTCCAAGCGGCGCAAGTCCCAGGAGATGGTGCACACCGAGAAGGTGATCACCGTCCCGGTGTCGGCCAGGGGGACCCACTCGTCGGTAGGGCGGAAGCACTGCTCGCAAAACATGCGAGGCGGGATCATCACCCGGCCGCAGGACCGGCAGCGCCGTCCGATCAGCCGGCCGTTCTTCAGTTCGGCCAGGAAACGCCCTACCGCCACCCCGGCGTCCCAGGCGTATTCGCCCCGCAACGGCATCCGAGTGGTGATCACCCGTCCCCGCTCGATGTCCTCCAGCCGGAGGCTGGAGGTGGGGTAGACCCAGCGCTCCATAGGGCTTCCCTCCCCTCAGATTCCCAGGATGATCACTGCGCTGACTTGCATGAGATCCCCCCAGGCCTGGGCCAGGCCTCGCCGGGGCTGGCCGGGCACTTGGCGCTTTCCGGCCTCCCCGCGGAGCTGCCAGAAGATCTCGGCGACCTTCATCAGGCCAGCGGCCGAGATGGGGTTGCCCACCCCCAAGAGCCCCCCGGAGGGCGTGACCGGCATGTCCCCGTCCCGGTTGGCGATCCCGAGGGCGATCAACTCAGCGGCCTTCCCGCGATCCGCCAGCAGCAGCCCCTCCAGGTGCTGCAGCTCCTTATAATCGAAGGCATCGTAAGGCTCCACGATGTGGATTTCCTTACGGGGCTCCTTGATGCCGGCCATGGCGTAAGCCTTGCGGGCGGCTTCTTCCACACACGTGGGGTAAGAGAGATCCCGGTTGGTCCAGTATTGGGTGTCCAGGGACCAGCCCACGCCTTCCACCCAGACCGGCCTGTTCGTCACCCGCCGGGCCACATGCTCGGCGGCCATCACAAGGGCCACCGCTCCGTCGCTGGTGGGGGAGACATCCAGCCGTTGCACCGGCCAAGCCAGCACCTCCGAGTTCAGCACATCCTCCACCGTGATGTTCGGATCGCCCAGCTGGGCCGCTGGATGGTCGGCCGCGTTGCGTTTGTTTTTCACCGCCACCATGGCGACGTCCCGCTTGGCGAGGCCATATTTGGTCATGTAGGCGTTCATTTCCAGGGCGAAGATCCACAGGAGGTTGGGGCCCAGGGGACGCTCCAGGATGTGATCGAAAATGTAATTGAACGCCGCTTGGGGGTGCGGGTGGCAGGAGGACATCTTCGCCTCACACACCACCAGCGCCGTGTCGAACATCCCGCTGGCGATGTGATACCAGCCCTCGATGGCCGCGAAGATCCCTGTTCCGCCGCCCACGAATCCCCGGATGATGGGCTTGCCCCAGGCGCCTGCCCCCGGGCTCAGATACTCCACCTTCATATGGACCCCGTCGAAAGCGTCCGGGGCGGAGCCCAGCACGACCGCGTCGATCTGATCCAAGGTCATCTCGCAGGACTCCAGGGCCTTGTGGGCGGCCTCCCAAGCCAGCTCCGGGCCGGTCTCCAGAGCCCGGCGCACGAACTTGGTCATCCCCGCGCCGACGATAGCAACCCGCCGTCCTGCCATTTGATCTTCCCTCCCCGGGCAGATCCGCATCATCAGGGGGTTTCCACCAGACCGGAGCGCTGGACGCTCTCATCGTAGGTGGCGCAGGTCCTCGATCTCCGGCAGCTCCCCCACCCGCACCCACAGGTGGAGATCCAAGGGCACCATCTCAAATCCCCTTCCGCTGCACAGCGTAGCCGGGACGGCTCCCTAGGGGGTGGGATCAGCTCCTTCTCCTCGATCTAGATCAACTCTAACCGGACGACGATAGGGATCAGCCCTCCAGCCTCCCCCGCTCAATCTCCCGAAAGGCCTGTCAGGCCGCCATGCCGAGCCGCTCGTCCCGCGCGGGATACCGCACCGGGGCGCGAGTGTCCAGAACGTAGGTTCTCACAGGAACCTTGGTTTCGGTGAGCTCAGCTCCTCCCACTCCCGATGCCACGGGGTCTGGATCTCCCGCCGCACCCGACGCACGATCTCCGGGTCCACCCGCTGACTGGATGACAGAGGCAAGATGGCGGCGGTGAGCGGCCAAGATGAAGCGCAGCGCGTGCTGGAGCATCAGGACCTCGTTCTCCAGCTGCTCCAGCCTCCCGCGTGGCTCCTCCGGATGCCTGGGCACCTCCGGCCGATCCCAGGGAATTCCTCCCGCGGCGCGGGGGGCCTCTTCCCCTCCTCACGGCGACGGACCGCCCGGGGCTCCGCTCCTATACTCCTGGCCCGGCCGCGGAGCGGCATAGGGAGTCGGCCTGGAGGGCCAGCGTTCGCCGGCAAGCGTTCCAGGGACACAAGAAGCAGGCCCACCGTCAAGCCTCCCGACTCAGGATGGCCACCGCGCCGGTGGCGGTGGGCAGCCCGCGCCAGGAGGCCACCAGGGCGGTGCGGGCACGGGGGATCTGCCGAGGACCGGCCTCCCCGCGCAGCTGGAGCACCGCCTCCAGCAGCCGGGCCAGCCCGGAGGCCTCCAGAAGACGACCCTCCCCCAAGCACCCGCCGGAGGGGTTCACCGGCAGCTCCCCATCGATCTCCGTGGCTCCCTCTGCCGTCCACCATCCCGCCTCGCCGGGTCGGCAGAGGCCCAAGGCCTCCAGATGCTGGAGCTCTTTATAGGCGAACGTGTCGTCGACTTCCACCAGATCGAAGGCCCGGCGGGGGGAACGGATCCTGGCCTGCTGGTAGGCGATCTCGGCCGCCCGGCAGAGGTAGCGGGCCCCCTCCCAGTCCCGGCCCTCCAGGGTGTAGGAATCGGTCGCCCATCCGATCCCGCGGATCCAGACCGCCCGATCGGTGAGGGAGCGGGCGATGTCCCCCCGCGCCAGGACGACCACCACGCACCCGTCGGCCGGCTCGGCGGCCATCAGACGGGTGAGGGGCTCGGCCAGGGGCTCGCTGCTCAGCACATCGGCCACGGAGAGATCTGCCGGGAAAGCGGCGCGGGGGTTGCGCATGGCGTTGCGTCGGTTCTTGGCCGCCACCCAGGCCACGTGCTCGAGGGGCGTGCGAGTGGCCTCCAGGTAGCGGCGCATCTCCAACCCGGCAATGAAGAGGGGATGAGCGTCCAGAGGGCGCTGGAAGACCGGATCCATGGCCAGGGCGGTGATCTGGGAGAGGTTCCGGACGTTGCTGGCCTTGCTGTGGGATTCCACGGCCAGGATGCGGGCGGCCCCCGCGGCGATCTGCATCACCCCTTCGGCCAGGGCCTGAAGGCCGTCGCCGGCGATGGTGTGCACCGATTTCAACACCGCTCCCATCTGATCCGGAACGTACTCATTGCTGATGGCGACGCCCTCGTGGAAGTCCTCTTCCGCAGTGACCAGGCCGTCCAGGTCCCGGCGGGGATGAATCCCCGCGTCCGCGTAGGCCATGGCCGCGGCCTCGAACATCATCTCCCGGAAGGAGAGATCGGGGGTGATCGATCGGAAGCCGCTCCAGCCCACCCC
>JAGHYO010000238.1 GCA_017743605.1 Thermoflexus sp.
CCTCTACGTTCTCAACGGCGCCGCGCCCACCCGAGGACTCCGCCGACGCCGTCTGCCGTGCCCGCCTTCCCTCCTGAAGCTCCGCGGATCCCCATTGGGGCGGTCCTCTTGGCCTTCCTCATCGGGGTCGCCGCCGTCGGCGGAGTCCTCGGGTGGGCGCGGCGCCGTTGAGAACGTAGAGGACCAGGAGGTTCGTCCATGCCCGGCTCGTGCTCACGCCGACGGACGGGAGGATGGATCCCGGCGGGTCTCCTGCTGGTGGCCCTCCTTGCCGCCCTTGCCCCTCCTGCCGCCCAAGCCCATGCCATCCTGGTCCAGGCGGACCCACCGCCTGGCGCGCGGCTCTCCCTTCCTCCGGATCGGGTCCGCCTCTGGTTCAGCGAGCCGGTGGAACCCACCCTCACCCGGGTGGAGGTCCTCGACGCGGAGCGCCGTCGGGTGGATCGGGGGGATCTTCGGGCGGATCCCCAGGATCCGCGCCGCCTGGAGATTTCCTTGGCGTCCCTCCCACCTGGCCTCTACACGGTGGTCTGGCAGACCGTCTCTCGCGTGGACGGCCATCCCGCTCGTGGGTTCTACACCTTCGCCGTCGGCGCGGGGGCCATCGGCCCAACCTCCGAGGGGATCCAAGCTGGCCTCCCCCCTATTGCGACGGCGATCCGGTGGCTGCGGAGCCTTGCTCTCCTGCTGGCGTTCGGCCTGTGGACCTTCCACGAGGGGGTGCTGGCCCCTGCGGGCGCGCGGGTCGGTCCGTCCGCGGAGCCTCTCTTCCGCCTCAGCCGCCGCATGCGGCTGGGGGGAGGAGGCCTCGTCCTGGGCGCTGCTGGACTGTGGGCCGTGGGATGGGCGAGCTGGACCACCCAGGGCCTGCCGCCGCAGGTCTGGGGCATCGCCCTGGAGCAGGCAGGACTACGGGCCCTGATCACGAGCGGCCTGGCCCTGCTGGCCACCCTCCCCGCCCTGCATCCGCGGTCGGCGCAGTTGAGGCGCGGGGAGCAGGCGATCGTGCTCCTGCTCTTCACGGGGTCCCTGCTTTCGCTCTCCATGGAGGGCCACGCGGCCGCAGGCGGAGACTCCCTCGCGGTGGCCGCTGACCTGCTCCACCGGCTGGGGGCTGGGGTCTGGATCGGGGGATTGATCGGGATGTCGGCTGCCCTCAGGGTGCTGCAACGGCTTCCGCCGCCGGAGCGCGTGGCGTTCCTCGCGGAGGCCGTGCCTCGCCTCTCGAGCCGCGCCCTCCTCGCCGTCCTCGGGCTGGCCGCAGGCGGGATCTACCGCGCGGCCGGGGAGGTGGGCGGCCTGGATCGGCTGGGAACCACGCCCTACGGGCGCCTGCTGCTGCTCAAGTCGGCCCTGTTCCTTGCGGCTCTGGTGCTGGCGGCGTGGAACCGGTTCTGGATGCGGCCTCGCTTCGGGGCCGCCTCCCCCGCGGCGACGGCAGCCCTCCCCGCTTTCCGCGCTTTGGTGGGGGGCGAAGCGTTGCTGGCGGCGGCCATCGTCGCCCTGGCGGCGGGGCTGGCCGATCTCCCCCCACCTCGAACCCTCCCAGGGACCGTGGGGGAGGCTGCGTGGATCCTCCTCGGCCGGCCGGCCACGGATATACGCTTGCAGCTCACCCTCACCCCCGCCCGCGCCCCGAACCGCTTCGATATCGAGGTTCGCGATCCGATGGGCCGCCCGCTCCCGGATCTCCAGCGGGTGATCCTGGAGCTCACCCCGCTGGAAGCCCCGGTGGGGACACGGCGGGTGGTCGCCCAGGCGGAGCCGGACGGGCGCTTCTATGCAGTTGAGCCGCTGACCTGGCCCGGATTGTGGCGGATCCGGGTGATCGTGCGGCGGCAGGGGCGCGAAGATGTCTCCAGCGTCTTCCCCCTGGATCTCCCCGGCGCCTCCTCCCCCCGAGAGGTGGACCCCGAGGCGCTGGAGTGGTTGCGCCGGGCCGACGCGCGCATGAACCGCCTGAAGAGCGTCCGGATGCGTGAAGAGCTGAATGACGGGGAGGGGCGGGCGGTGTGGGGGGAATACGAGTTCCAGGCCCCAGACCGGATGCGGGTTCAGCTCGAAGGCGGGTCGGCCGCGATCCTCATCGGGAAGACCCAATATGTGCGGGAAGGCGGGCGGTGGACGGCCCTGGCTCTGGCGGAGCCCTTCCGATTCCCGGACTTCCACTATGCGGAGTCCGTGGAGGCTGCGCACGTCGGGCCGGAGGAGGTGCTGGAGGGAAACCCAACCCGGGTGATCGTGGCGCGGGGGCGGGCCGGTGGGCTGGCCTTTGTGTTCTGGATCGACCGGCGGGACTTCCGTCTCCACCAAGTGCTGATGGCCGGCCCGGGGCATCTGATGGCCCAGCGCTATTTCGACTTCGATGCTCCCCTCTCCGTGGAGCCGCCGTGAGGCTGGACCGCATTATATGGAACACCACGCCTCCTAACCAGCCCTCCCATAAGTTTTTACAAGTCGCTCATCGCCGCCAGGCCTTGGAGATCGAGCCACCCGTAGCCCACCTGGGCCAGCCGGGCGCCCCCGATTTCGATCTCGCCGGCCCGCACCAGCTGCCCTCCTAGCTGCTCGTAGAAGCGCCGGGCCGGAGGGTTGTCCGCGAGCACCCGGATCAACAGGCCAGAGATCCCTGCCTGCTGCAGCCTCCGGGCGGCGGCGCCCACCAGCCTCCGCCCGATCCCGCGCCGCTGATACGCCGGCCGGACGTAGAGGGCGTAGATCTCCCCCTGGAAGATGGGATCCCCGCTCCGCTCCGGCCCGCTGGAGGCGAAGCCGACCACCTCGCCGTCGACCTCCGCCACCAAGACGAACGATCCGGATTGCGGCCCCTCCTCGATCCGTTGCCGCCAGCGGGGGGTGTCCGTCTCGACCGAGAGGCTGGCCAGGAAATCCGCGGGCACGATCCCTGCGTAAGCGGCCCGCCAGGTCTCCACCCGCACCCGGGCGATGGCCTCCGCGTCCTCCGCCCCGGCTAACCGGATCTGTGCCGAACGAGATTCCTCCATCGCGCGCATCTCCTTGCGTCAGGTTGCCCTCGCATTCGAAACGAGGCGCGGAAACACCCGCCATCCGTAGAACCCCATCGCGGCCATCCGCCCCGGCCCGGAGAGGACGAACAGCGGCTCGAACCCCCACGCTGCGGCGATCCAGCCGCCGACGGCCGCCCCCAACGCAGAGGCCCCTCCGACGACAAGATGGTAAAGGGCCGCGTAGCGGGGGAGGGTCTCGGCGGGGGAGAGCAGAAGCAGCGTGTTCAGACTGCACAGCTCAAACCCCGCCTACAGAAACCCGGCTGCCGCGTTGATGGGGATCACATGCCACGGGGAGCGCATCAGCAACCAGGCCCACGGTAGAAAGGGGATCAGCATCCCCGCCCACGCCATCACGCGGGGCGCCCCGAGGCGATCGCTCCAGCGCCCGAAGGCCCACTGGCCCGCCATGGAGGTCAGCGCCGAGACCATCGCCGGGAGCCCGATGGTCCGGGCGCTCGCACCGAGGTTCTGGGCCAGGTGAACATTGAAGAAAGGGCCGGCTGTAAACACCGAGAAGTTCCACAGTCCGGCGACCGTCAGGTAGCGTAGGAAAACCGGCTGCCGACGGATCTCCCCTTCCAGGGGTATTTCACCCGGGGCATCGCCCTCACAGGGCTGCGGGAAGGATAATTGGTAGGAGTGTCCTCCCGCGTATGGCATGTAATTTATCGTCATACCCCATATGTTGTGATCATAAAGCCAGATTCAGTCCCAACTGTGTAACTCCCAAGATTATTAACTGCCTATCTTCATAGGTTGAGTGACGGGTAGGCTTGTCAGAGGACTAGTTGAGAATGTAATTGTCGACGAGTATCACCTATTATCATCCACAATCAGTGATAATATATCGCGACAGAAAACCCTCGCCTTATCTCTATCATTCTCACTAATTGGCCTGCTATGCCTTAAATTATTCCTAATTCTAGTAAGAACTTCGTATCTCTCCTCAAAACGTCGTTTTGCTTTATTTGGATCGCGCCCTAAAATTCTATTTCGCTCTTCTGCCGAGAATCTGTTTTGGTAGAATTCTGTCCAAAACCTCAAGGTAATCAAAAAAGGAAAACAAAAGTCACTATATTCCAGTATCTGTTCAAGAGGGCAGTTATCATCGGTGTTTCTACTTTTCTTATAGTTTTCATTTGCTTTCCTAACCTCATCTCCGAATAATTTTGGAAGGTTTTGTAATT
>JAGHYO010000239.1 GCA_017743605.1 Thermoflexus sp.
GTGTAGGTGGTGGCCAGGGTGTCAGCGCCCCCGAACCGGCGGTCGCTGAGCAGGTAGATGTGATCGGCCCCCATGGCGAGCCCCACCCGGAGATAGGGCTCAAAGAAGGGCGGGCCCATGGAGACGATGGAGACCCGCCCCCCGAAGCGATCCTTGAGCTGCAGGGCCATCTCCAGGGCATTCATATCCGGCGGGTTGATCTCCGAGCGGGCCCCTGCCCGATCCAGCCGCCGGGTCTCCGGGTCCACCCGCACCTCCTCCGGCTTGGGCACCACCTTCATGCAGACCACGAAATGCCAGTCCCGGCCGTTCGGGCTCACCATCGTCTGCATCCTCCTCCCGATCTTTCGGAGCGCATCCCTATCCTCGGGCCGGGCCGCCCTCCACCGCCATCCGCTCCGCGCGCAGGGCCTCGATCAGGGCCGGGATCACCTGCAGGGCATCCCCGACCACGCCGTAATCGGCGAACTCGAAGATGGGAGCCTCCGGATCGTTGTTGACCGCGATCACAGTCCCGGCGTTCTGGATCCCGACCACGAACTGGAAGGCGCCGCTGGCGCCGCACACGATGGCCACCTTCGGCCGACACACCACGCCGGTCTGGCCGACCTGGCGCTCCCGGCCGATCAGGCCCTCATCCACCGGCGGGCGGGTGGCCCCCACCTCTCCGCCGAGCAGCTCCGCCAGCTCCCGGAGCAGATCAAACCGTCCGTGGATCCCTCGCCCTCCCACCACCAGGACCGGCGCCTGGGTGAGATCCACCCCCTGGCCGATCACCCGCTCCACCACCCGGGTGTGGAGATCCTCCGGTCGCAGATCCACATCGAGAGGGATCACCGCGCCCGGCCGCCCGGCCTGAGGGGCGGCGAGGGGGAAGACACCCGGCCGCACGGTGGCCATCTGGGGGCGGTGATGAGGCATGGTGATGAGGGCCACCACGCCCCCGCCGAATCCGGTGACCTCTCCGATCAGCAACCCGCCCTGCTCCGGATCCAGGCGCAGATCGGTGCAGTCGGCGGTGAGGCCGGTCCGCAACCGCACGGCCAGACGCCCGGCCAGGTCCCGTCCGTTGGGAGTGGCGCCGCACAGGAAGACGCTGGGCCGCCCCTGCATCAGGGCCCGGAACGCCATCGCCGTGTGGGCCTCGACCGTGAAGGGCTCGAGGAGGGGATGATCCGCCACCCACACCTCATCCGCCCCCCAGGCGAAGGCCTGCTCCACCAGGGGCTTCACCCGATGGCCGAGGAGCAGGCCGGCCACCCGCCAGCCGATCCCATCCGCCAGCTCCCGGGCCTTGGAGAGCAACTCCAGGGATACCCGCTCCAGGACGGCCTGTTCCTGCTCCAGATAGACCCAGATCGCGGGTTGCGCCTCATCGGGACCGTAGAGGGAAGCCGCCATTGGGTTTGCCCCCTTTCCGCTGGATGCGACGCATCAGATGCGCAGGTCCGTTCCGGAGGGGCTGACCGCCATGGCCGCGATCTCGGCCACATCCAGCACCCGTATCCCCTGCACGCCGAGACCCTTCAAGCTGTCCTCCAGGCAGGCCATGCAGAACGGGCAGGCGGTGGCGATCACCTGGGCCCCGGTCTGCAGGGCCTCCTGAACCCGGAGGTCGGCGAACCGCTCGCCGGCCCGGGTCTCCAGCCACATCCGCCCCCCTCCGCCGCCGCAGCACAGGGCCTCCGGACCGGAGTGGGCCATCTCCACCCGTTCCAGGCCGGGGATCGCGTCCAGGATCCGGCGGGGAGCCTCGTATTCGCCGTTGCGCCGCCCCAGGTAGCACGGATCGTGATAGGTGACCCGAAGCCGGACCTCCCGGGAGAACCGGAGGCGGCCTTCCTCCAGCAGGCGGGCCAGATACTGGGTGTAGTGATAGGGACGGAACTCCGCCTGGAACCGGGGGTAGTGATTCTGGAACACATCGTAGCAATGCGGGGAGGTGGTGATGAGCTCCCGCACTCCCGCGTCGGCGAAGATCTTCGCGTTGTTCTGGGCGATCTCGTAGAAGTAAGGGCGGTGTCCGAGGCTCTTGACGGCCTCCCCGCAGCAGGGCTCATCGTTGCCCAGGGTGCCGAAACGCACGCCGGCGGCCCGGAGGAGCTGCACCAGGGCGCGGGCGACCTTCTGGGCCCGCCGGTCATAGGCGGAGGTGCAACCCACATAGTAGAGGACCTCGTGCTGGGCCGGATCGAAGCGGGGCACCTCCAGGTCGCGGGCCCATCGGACGCGGTAGGAGGGAGGCTGGAACCAGGGATTGTTGTTCCAGTAGACCGACCAGAGCACCGCGGAGAGGCCCCGGGGGATGCGACGGGTTTCCCAAGCCTGCTCCCGCAAGCTCTGGAAGATCTCGGAGACCGGCACCCCGCGGGGGCACAGGGCCTCGCACTGAGCGCACGCGGCGCACAACCACAGGTGCTCATCCCCGTCCAGCAGGCCGACCTGGGCCCGGCGCATCATGGCCCGCACGGAGAAGGGCTCATGCCGAACCAGGCCCCAGGGGCACGCGGCGGTGCAGACCCCACACTGATAGCAGAGGGCCATCGCCCCCTGCGTCTCCCGGAACAGGCGCTCCCACAGCGCCTCGTCGGGGGTCAGGACGGGCATCTCGAGCATCACTCGCCTCCTGCCGTCTCAGCGGGCTGGGCCGCACGCTCGGGGGCCGGGACGGCTTCCCCGCGCAGCTTGCGGACGTAGCGGCGGACGACCTCGTCCATCTCCCGGAGCTTCTCCGCGAACTCCTTGCCCTCCGCCGCCGAGATCCAGCGCAGCTGCAACCGCTCGGGCTCGATGCCCATGCGGGTGAACTTCCGCTGCCAATACTGGAAGCGCTTCCAGGTCTGCCGGTTGGCGTAGTTGTAGTGGCAATCCGAACCGGTCTCTGTCAGCCGGCAGCCGGTGATCAGCACCGCCCCAGCTCCTTTCTCGAAGGCGCGGGCGATGAAATCCTCCTCGAAGCGCCCGGAGCACATCGTCCGGATGATCCGCGAGGAGGGCGGATACTGGCGTTTCTCGATGCCGGCCAGATCGGCCCCGGCGTAGGAGCACCAGTTGCAGGTGAACACAAGGCACTTCTCCTCCGGCCGCTCGGCCAGGGCCGCGTCGATCTGAGCCAGGATCTGCTCCTTGGTGAAGAAGGGCATGATGATGGCGTCCGTCGGGCACTCGGCGGCGCACGTGCCGCAGCCCATGCAGGCCGCCTCGATGATGCGCACCTTCCCCACCTTCACGGGGCCGGTGGGCTCGATGGCGTTGAAGGGGCAGACCTTCACACAGCGCATGCACCCGATGCACTTCTCCAGGTCCACCCGGGCGGTGAGGGGCTCCTTCTCGATGACCCCGCGGGCGAGGAGGGCGCCGGCCTTGGCCGCTGCCGCCAGGCCCTGAGCGATGGCCTCCCGCACATCCTTCGGCCCCTGCGCGGTCCCCGCCAGGTAGATGCCCTGGGTGGCCGTCTCCGCCGGGCCCAGCTTGGGATGGAGCTCCATCAGGAAGCCGTCCTCGCTGCGGGAGAGCCGGAGCTGCTCAGCCAGGCCGTCAGCGGCCGGGCGCAGGCCCACCGCCAGGACCAGCAGATCCGTGGGCAGGCGGAGATACGCCTGCGAGAGATGATCGTAGAAGATCACATGGCCGTCCTCGAAGGCGATGGCCTCCTGGGGCGGTCGATCGGGATCGTAGCGGAAGAACTGAACGCCCTCCCGCATGGCCTGCTCGTAGAGCTCCTCGGCGTTGCGGCTGTAGGTGCGGATCTCCCGGTAGAGGATCCGCACCTTCTTCCCCATCCGCCGCAGGCGCAGGGCCTGGCCGATCATCGAGGTGCAGCAGTAGCGGGAGCAGCCCATGTTGCCCTGGCGCGAGCCCACACAGCCCACGAAGGTGATGCGCTCGGCTTCGACGGCGCCGCGCCGGAGCATCGCCTCCAGCTCCAGGTTGGTGATGACCCGCGGGTCGCTTCCGTAGCCGAACTCCGTGGGCCGATAGGGCTCCGCCCCTGTGGCCATCACGATGGCGCCCACCTGGAGGGTGGTGCCGTCGCTCAGGCGGGCCTGGAAGTTGCCCACCACCCCGCCGATGGTCTCGATTTGCTTCCCCAGATGCACATGGACGCCGCTCTGGAGGAGCTCCCGCTTCTTCGCCTCCACGAGCTCCCGAGCCTTCAGGCCGGAGGGCGAGAGCTCGTCCAGCTGGTTCAGGAGGCCGCCCAGCTCGGCGCTCCGC
>JAGHYO010000240.1 GCA_017743605.1 Thermoflexus sp.
CCAGCCGATGAAAACCCGGAGCCAGACGTAATACAGGATGTCCCAGAGCCCCCACACATAGAGGAAGAACCCCCAGCGAGCGGCAGGGGTCCGCCCGGTCAGGGCTCCGACCGTTCCCAGCATCACCAAGGTGGCGATCTCCCGGCCCAGCTCGACGGGGATGAGCGGATCCGGCTGGGTTGGCACATCCTGAAGCAGATCCGTGATCCCGTAGACCTGCCGCAGATAGACCACAACGGCGCTCTCCACGTAGGCCATCGCGGCCGCGAAGAGGCTCAGCACCAGCAGACGTCCCATCCATCCCGACATCAGCACTCCTCCTCAAAATCTTGTCGTCCAGGGTTCCGTCGAGGGCAAGGAGCCGGAAAGTCCCCTCGCTCATGATTTTGCCCTATTCCTTGCGCAGCGCGGGAGCCTTTATCGGGGGCCTGCTGTGGGATGCCCCGCTCTTCCGCTCAGGATCACTATATCGACAATGTCATAGAGCCCAGCACCTAGCCTTCCAGGAGATCCCGGATTCCTACTCCGACGCGCCGGATGTGGAGGCGGCGGAAAATCGGAAAGCGGGTAAGATCATGCATAGTCTGCGTTCAGGAGGAACGAGACTATGTGGACCATCTTGTTCAACATCCTGATCATTCTCCTCTGCGTCCTGGTTTTATGGGGCGGCGCAGTCTGGATCGTGGAATCAGCAGCGCGTATCGCCCGACGGCTGGGGATGTCCGAACTGGTCATCGGTCTGACGATTGTGGCCGTCGGCACTTCATCGCCGGAATTCGCTGTCACTATAGGTGCTGCCTTGAAGGGCCAAGGCGACATCTCCGTTGGGAATGTGATCGGCTCGAACATTTTCAATCTCGGGTTCATCCTTGGAGGCGTGGCTGTGGTGCGGGCGATCGCCACATCGCGCACGATGGTCGTCCGAGACGGCGGCGTGCTCATTGCGATCACCATGTTGCTGCTCCTTTTCCTTCTCGACCTGTACATCGCCCGATGGGAGGGGATGATCCTGCTCGCCTTGCTCGTTCTTTACATTGCATCCCTGTTGTATTTCCGAGAACCCATCGAAGATACCCCGCCTGGCGAGTTTCGCTGGTATGAGGTTCCTCGCCTGTTGATTGGGCTGGCGCTGGTGGTCGGAGGGGGACATTTCCTGGTCGAAGCGGCGGTTGCTTTGGCGCGGACGGTTGGGATCTCCGAGTGGGCCATCGGCGTGACGATCGTGGCGGCGGGCACTTCAGCGCCGGAGTTCGCCACTTCCTTGGTGGCCGTCTTCCGCGGCCGGCACGGGATTTCCGCCGGCAACTTGATCGGCAGCGACATCTTCAACCTGCTGGGAGTGCTCGGTCTGGCTGCTGCCATCCGTCCGATAACGGTGGATCCCAGCGTCTACAGCAGCTTATGGGTGCTGGCGGGCATGGTAGTGCTGGTGGTCGTCTTCCTGATGCGCACAGGCTGGGTGCTCTCCCGTTGGGAAGGCGCTCTCCTTGTTCTGATTAATTTAGTTAGATGGATTCTGGACTTTCGCGGTTGAAATCCTTAGAGAAACCTTTCGTGAGGATGCAAGACAGGCGCACTGGGATGGGGTGTGGAGGCTTCAGGTTGAGTCTTGGAAAAGCGAAGCTGGGGCGGTGGGGGGGACTAGGATGCGCAGGGAGCGGGGGACGACTTCGAAGAGCGTCGGAGTGTGGCCGATGGGCTCCCCATCCACCTGCACAGGGACCGCCGGACGGGTTTCGACCAGGACCTGGCGTCCAGTGAAGAATTTGACAGCAGGATCCTGGAGATGGCGGCCCCCGAACACGTTGATGAAGTGTCGCAGGGCCCAGGGCAGCCCTATCCCCCGGAACACGCAGATGTTGAGGTATCCGTCGTCTAGCAACGCCTGGGGGGTGATGCGGACCAGCCCGCCATACAGCTGAGTGTTGGCTACCAGCACCCCTAAGGTGCGACCCCGGATCCGGCGCCGGCCGTCAATGAACACAGTGGCTTGCATGGCTGGGAAATCCCGCGCGATGAGGGCGCCGGCGATCAGGTAGGCCAGGGCCCCCAGGCGCTTGGTGCCCCGGTCCCGGGGCTCCATCTGTTGCGTCACTTGGGCGTCCAGCCCGATGCCCGCCCAGAGCAGGAAGTAGCGCCCGTTCGCCCGCCCGAGGTCGATGACCCGGGTTCGTGCAACCTCCAGGAGCCGGGCGGCCGCCTGAATGCGCAAAGGATGCACCATGGGGTAAGTGGGCAAGCCCAGCTGCCGGGCCCATACGTTCCCAGTGCCCACAGGCAGCACCCCCATGGTGCTGGGCAACCCCGCAAGGCCGTTGACCACCTCGTTCACCGTGCCATCTCCACCGGCGGCCACCACCCAGTCGAACCCCTCCAGGGCGGCCTCGTGGGCGAGCTCCGTGGCCATCCCGGGGCGCTCGGTGATCCGCATGACCACCAACCATCCCTGGTCCTCCCATCTGCGCGCAACCGCCTGGATCTCCCGCGTCATCTCCCGGGGGCCCGCGGCCGGGTTGTAGAGGATCATCACCCGTCGAGATGGCTGCATCTGGGATCTCCCATCGAATGCGCTGAATGAATTCGACTTCGGAAAGCCCGTGGCTGGCGGTCGGCCTGTGCCAGCCGAAAACATCCTTCACGTCGGCGAAGGCCAACGCTCGTCGCGGAGCGCCGATGAAGATCGATTTCTGATCTGCGCGAGGAGACCCATCCCAGGCAAGCGCATCTGGTGTTCCTCGGGCTATCCCTTGCGGCGGAGGCGGCTGCGCCGCTCGGGCGGCGCGGGCGCAACAGGGGTTTCGGAATCCGGCTCCTCGTCTGGCTGCCCCAACTCCACCAGGGGCCGGATCTGCGCCTCAGGTGGGGTCTCCCCCTGCTCGATCATCCGCAGCTGCTCCCGTAGCTCGAAAATTTGGTCCCGCAGGGCAGCGGCCTTCTCAAACTCCAGGGCCTGGGCAGCCCGCTTCATCTCCTTCTCCAGGGCGCGGATCAGCCGCTGCAGCTCATCCTTCGGCATCGCTGGCGGCCGCTCAGGCGCCTCGGCCTCCTCCGCCATCATCTCCCGAACCCGATCCGTGAGGTCCCGCACGGCTTTCACGATGGCGCGGGGCTCGATGCCATGGGCGCGATTGTAAGCCTCCTGGATCGCCCGTCGCCGGTTGGTTTCCTCGATGGCCCGGCGCATGGATTCGGTGATCCGGTCGGCGTAGAGGATGGCCGTCCCGTTCACATGGCGGGCCGCCCGCCCGATGGTCTGGATGAGAGCCGTCTCGCTGCGCAGGAAACCCTCTTGGTCGGCGTCCAGCACCGCTACCAGGGAGACCTCCGGGAGGTCCAGCCCCTCCCGCAGCAGGTTGATCCCCACCACCACGTCGTAAACCCCCAGGCGGAGATCCCGCAGGATCTCCACGCGCTCCAGGGTATCGATGTCGGCGTGCAGGTAGTGGGTTCGGACGCCCACTTCGTTGAGATAGTCCGAGAGCTGCTCGGCCAGGCGCTTGGTCAGGGTGGTGACCAGGGCTCGCTCCCCCCGGGCAACGCGCCGGCCGATCTCGCCGATGAGGTCCTCGATCTGTCCTTTTGTCGGGCGCACCTCTACCACAGGGTCCAAGATGCCGGTGGGTCGGATCAGCTGCTCGACGATCTGTTCGGATTTCTCCAGCTCATACGGGCCCGGGGTGGCAGACATGAAGATCACCTGATGGACCCGCCCTTCAAACTCCTCAAAGGTGAGAGGCCGGTTGTCCAGGGCCGAGGGAAGTCGGAAGCCGTATTCCACCAGCGTCTCCTTGCGGGAGCGATCCCCGTGATACATCCCCCGCAGCTGGGGGATGGTCATATGAGACTCGTCGATCACTACCAGGAAATCATCGGGGAAGTAATCCAGCAGCGTCCACGGCGGCTCCCCCGGGGCCCGCCCGTCCAAGTGCCGGGAGTAGTTCTCGATGCCTTGGCAGTAGCCCACCTCCCGTAGCATCTCCAGGTCGTAGAGGGTGCGCTGGCGGAGCCGCTCGGCCTCCAAGATCTTGCCTTGGGCCCGCAGCTCCTCCAGGCGCTGGTGGAGCTCCTGTTCGACGGAAGCGATGGCCCGGCGCAGCTTCTCCTCCGGCGTCACGAAGTGTTTGGCCGGGTAGATCTCCACCGCCTCGTGCAGGCGGAGCACCTCACCGGTTAGGGGGTCGAACTCCACCAGGCG
>JAGHYO010000241.1 GCA_017743605.1 Thermoflexus sp.
CCGCCTTCCACCCGGCGGTGAAGCATGCCATCGGCCCCCGCCGCGAGATCGGCGTCCGTACGATCTTTAACATCCTGGGCCCCCTCTGCAACCCCGCCGAGGTCTCCTATCAGGTAGTGGGTGTGTTCGATCCGGCCCTGGTGGAGCCTCTGGCGGGGGTCTTGGGCGCGCTGGGCAGCCAGCGGGCCTTCGTAGTGTGCGGGGTAGGCAACGTCGATGAGGTGACCCCAGCCGGCCCTGTCCGGGTCGCCGAATACGCTGACGGCTAGGTCCGATCCCGGATCTTCGACCCGGCCGATTATGGGATCTCACGGGCGCCCCTGGAGGCCCTTCGGGGCGGCACGCCGGAAGAGAACGCCCGGCGGCTGCGGAGGTTGTTCCAGGGGAAGGGGAACGGCCCCCTGCGGACAGCGGTCCTCCTCAACGCCGCCCTCGCCCTGCGAGCCGCCGAGCGGGCAGAGGATCTGCGAGAGGGGCTGGTGCCGGCTGAAGGAGCCCTCGACAGGGGGGCCTGGGCCGTCCCGGAGGACTACGTGGTCTTCACTTAGCAAGAGGTCCGGGAGCCCTGAGCACATCGGCCCTACCCGGAGATCCCGGCCTGGAAGCGCGAGGAGCTGGCCCGGCGGATGTGGGAACGGCCGCTCCTGCAGGTGCATGCAGAGGCGGAGTCGACGCCGCCCCCACGCGATTTCGCCGCCGCCCTTGTCCGACAGGGTAATCCCCCTGCCCGGATCGCTGAGGTCAAGGGCCTCTCCCTCTCGGGGAGACCTGGCCCCGACGGCGGATCCCATACCCTAACGATGGATCGAACGGTCTCGGCCCGGCTGCAGCCCCGCGTCCCTGCGGGGGTCCGGACGGTGGCTGAGAGCGGGCTGCGGAGCCCCGCCGACGTCCGGGAGATGGGAGCGCGGGGCTTATGATGCGGTGCTGGTCGGCGAGGCGCTGATGGAGGCCGGCCGACGCTCAGACGGCTTCGATCTGGAGGCGGTGGTCCGCGCAGCCCGGGCGCTGGCTAGTGGCGAAGAAGGGTGAGCCCAGGCGAGGAGAGGCAGCAGTGTTCGTCTTGCCCTCCGGATGGAATAGCGCTTACGGTTTCTTCCGGTCGGTTTCGGCGGACGCTTCACTGCTTGTCGGCAGGTTCCACAGTTCTTCCGCCGATTTGAAGAACCATTGCTGGCAGGCATCGGGCGAGCGCAACACCCCACGCCGCTCGCTCAGCAGCCGCCAGGTCGCCGGGTTCCCCCCAGATGCACAGGATGTAGGTGGCTTCACGCCGTTTTGTGTTCACGTCAGGGCGTCGGGTAGTTGCGCAGGATCAGGGGCAGATAAATCCTCATCCGATGCTGAAGCGCGAACGCCCCATTACCATCGGCGCCGGCATAGATGGTCGAGTCTATCGCCAGGGCGCGAACATAGAGGTTGGTCAGCCCGTTGTTGACCGGGCTCCAGCTCGTGCCCCCATTGGTGCTCTAGAACACGCCGCCACCGCCCGTCCCGGCGTAGAGCGTGTTGGGGTTCGCCGGGTCCATCGCCAGGGCGTTGACAAAGAGGTTGTTCAAGCCGTTGTTGACCGGGCTCCAGCTCGTGCCCCCGTTGGCGCTCCGGAACACGCCGCCACCGCCCGTCCCGGCGTAGAGCGTGTTGGGGTTCCTCGGGTCCATCGCCAGGGCGGAGACACGTAGGTTGGTCAACCCGGCGTTGACCCAGCTCCCGCGCTCCAGCTCCAGCCCCCGTCTGTGCTCTTGAACACGCTGCCCCCCACACATCCCGGCGTAGAGCGTGTTGGGGTTGGCCGGGTCGATCGCCGAGGCGTAGATCCGTCCGCCCTTGGGACCGATGCTGGTCCAGGTATAGAATCCCGCTAGAATGGGGGATGGCTGGCCGAGGCTCAGCACGAGCGCCAGCAAGATGCTCATTAGAATTCTGCTCCGCTGAGATACCCGTTGCATAGTTCATCTCCTATGTGACTATTTAGGCCGACGAAGACCGTCCTCCCTTATAACTACCTACCTGTCCGGTTGGCCGCTGCGCGCTGATTGGAAATCAGCCTCCTCGGGCACGCGGGGCCCGGCCAACCGTCTCCTCTACGCAGCACAACTAGTCATCTGGGTCAAATGTTGAATGCTGAGGTTCCGACACAAGTTAGGACATGGAGATGGCGATGGCTAAGAAGGAAACCCGGTTCACCCCGATGAGCACCCGCCCTCCCCGGAACGCTTCCCCAGGATCTCCTCCACCCCACCCGGAGACCTCTGTCAGCTATCCGTAGAAGGGCACAATTAGGCGCAAAGGGATCCCCACATATGGAGATGGATAGAGCAAGACACGATATATTTGGGAGTAGAGATCATCTCGTTTGATCCCCGCATCCGTGTCCTGGCTTGTGTCCGAAACTTAGTGGAACTGGCTTGCAAACTCCTCCCAGGACACGTGGGCTTTTGCTGGGAAGTCATGGTGGTGATAGACCGGAGAGCCGGTCACATCCACTAGGAACACCCGCGGGTCCTGCACGATCCGTTGATCGTCCTGCGCTCGGACCGCCCCTTGGACGTCGAAGAACCCCAGGAGCTTGGCTTGGCCGTTCTTATGCTCTTGAATGTTGCGTATTCCTTACCAGGAGGGGATCGACGCGGATATCGATGGCTGGCAGCGGGCAGTGGAGGAGGCCCCGGGGCAGCCGTATCCCACCTGCTGGTTCCGTCCGTCGGGGATGGCCGGCTTCACAGTGGAGGCCGACCCGGAAATCCTTGAAGGCAGTGCGAGGGCGGAGGATGCGGGTGGCTCTGCGGGCGCTGGCCCTCTATCGCTCGCTGGACTGGGAGGGGGTGTGGGATCCGAAGAAGGTGGCAGCTTTCCTGCGGGAGCGGCCACAGGGTGGGGAGATCATCCCGCAGTGCATCAGCGCGTTGAACGTGGAGGGAGCCCGCTGGGTGTTGCCGGATTTGGGTGCTCGCTTCCAGCGGGTCCCTTTTTTAAGGACATGGGTTGAAATCCGGCCCCAGCCAGATCCGGTAGGGGACCGCCGCGTCGGGCTCCGGGGCGCGCTCCAGGCGGGAGAAGGAGATCCGCAAGGCCCGCAGGAGTCTTCCAACTTCGCTTCCTCGCGACTCTTTCAGCCGCATCACCCGCGTGGGCTGCTCCTGCCGCCGCAGCTCCACCCGTCGCGTCACGCGGAACCCGGCCTCCGCCAGCACCTCCTCTGCGATGTCCCCGCGGGCTTTCTCTCCGGTGGCGTTGATCAGCTCCACCGGCGTTCGCTCCACCGAATTCGGCAGGGGCTCGATCAGGAACCGCCGCAGGAAAGGGATGGTGTTCCCGGTCTGCACGTAGATTGACAGCTCCAACGGCTGCGTTATCCCCGTCGTCGGCGGCGGCAGATACAGGGTCCGCGAGGAGACCATGGTGGCGTGCAGATAAGCATGGGCGATCCGATCTTCCGACAGCCGCCTTCCCACCCATGCTAGCCACACCACCTCTCCTAGGGAGAGATTGGTGTGGACCATCTGCCGGATCGCCGGCCAGAGCTCTGGGATGCGAGGCAGCAGGTTTTCGGAGCGCAGCTTCCGGAACGCCGCGCGCAGCACCTGCTGCTGACGGCGCGCTCGGTGGTAATCGCTGGTCGTCAGGCGGGAGCGCATATACGCCATCGCCAGCTTCCCGTCCAGGTGATACCATCCCGGCGTTCGCAGATCCAGCGTGTAAGTCAGCGTTGGGTAGTCCGGGTCCGGGAACACGTCATAAAGCGGGCAGCGCACCAGCACGTCCACGCCGCCCAGGGCATCGATCAGCCGGCGCATCCCCGTGAAATCGATGGCCACATATCGATCCACGGAGATCCCCAGGTTCAGCCGCAGGGTGGATCGCAGGCCCTCAAAGCCTCCGCTGGGATAGGCCGTGTTCAGCTTGTGCTCCCCGCCCCACGGCAGCTGCACCCACAGATCCCTGGGGATGCTCACCATCCGCACGGAGGGCTCGTCCGGATCAATGGAGACCAAGATCATGGTGTCCGTTCGGCCTCGGCGCTCGATGTTCCAGCGATCCATCCCCAGCAGGATGAGGTTCACCCGGTTGGGCGGAAGCCCGGCGGAGCCGCCGGGGGCGATGGGCGTCATCGGCGCCGGGGTCGGCGTGGCGGTCGCCGTTGCCGTCGGGGTAGGAGACGGCGTCGGGCTGGGCGTGGGGGTAGGGGGAAGAG
>JAGHYO010000242.1 GCA_017743605.1 Thermoflexus sp.
AGGAGGATCGGGATGGCTTCGGAGGAAAAGCGCACAGAAGGCTGGATCCTGCGCCCGGCCCGGCCGGAGGACGGGCCCATCATCCGACGGATGATCTGGGAGGCCCGGCTGAACCCCTTTGGGCTGCGCATCTCGCGCTTCTGGGTGGCCGAGGTGCAGGGACAGGTGGTGGGGGCCGTGCAGATCCGCCTACACCGGGATGGCAGCCGGGAGCTGGCCTCCCTGGTGGTAGATCCCGCGTGGCGGGGCCAGGGCATCGGCAGCGCCCTGGTCCGAGCGCAACTCGCCCGGGCCCCAGGGCCACTGGTGCTGATCTGCCGACCAGAGCTGGAGCCGTTTTACGCTCGGTTCGGCTTTCGAGGGCTCAGGCCCAAGGAGATGCCACCCCTCTTCCGCTGGGCGCATCGGATTGCCCGATGGCTGGGCCGACCCGTTCGGGTGATGGGCTGGGATCCGCAGGCGATCGCCGATGAAGAAGTGAAGTGAGGCGAGCAGGGATGAAAGACCGATCCGGCCAGGTCATCCAGCGGGAGTTCCTGTATGGCCGCCATGCGGTCCACGAGGCCCTGCGAGCCGGACGGCGACGGATCTACCGGCTGCTCCTGGCGGAAGGCCTCCAGCCTCGGCCGATCCTGGGGGAACTGATCGCCCTGGCGGAGGCCCAGGGCGTCCCGGTGCTGCGCGTCCCCCGTGCGCGGCTGGACGCCGTGGCAGACGGCCACCAGGGAGTGGTCGCCGAGGCGGATCCGTATCCTTACTTGGACCTGGAGCAGGCTTGGGCGGAAAGCGCTCGCCGTCCCGATCCGCCTTTCTGGCTGGCGCTGGATTGCCTGCAGGATCCCCAGAACTTCGGGAACCTGTTGCGGACGGCGGAGGCAGTGGGGGTGCACGCCGTGCTGTTCCCAGAGCACCGCAGCGCCCGGGTAACGCCGGCGGTGGTGAACGCCTCAGCGGGCGCGGTGGAGCACATCTCAGTCGTCCAGGTCACCAACCTGGCCCGGGCCCTGGAGCAGCTCAAGGCCCGTGGCGTATGGGTGATGGGCCTGCAGCAGGATCCCCGGGCGATCCGTTACGATGAGGCGGACCTCAGTGGGCCAATCGCTTTAGTGGTAGGTGGCGAGGAATCCGGCATCCGTCCGCTGGTGCGACGGACGTGCGATTTCCTCATCTACCTCCCCATGCGAGGACAGGTCGCCTCCCTCAACGCCGCGGCCGCCGGCGCCATCGCCCTCTATGAGATCGCCCGACGCCGGAGCTTTTCCTGAAACAGAACAGGCGGACCATCGGGAGATGATCCGCCTGCCCAGAGCCCCCAGCGGGACTCGAACCCGCGACCTTTGGCTCCGGAGGCCAACGCTCTATCCAGCCTGAGCTATGGGGGCCCACCGCTTAAAAATCTACCGCAATCGGTTGGATCTGTCAACGTGCCCGCTTGCCCGGGCGTACAGCCCCAATCATGCCCAAGCGATCCGGCTGGCATCCCGACATCCATGAGCCTGCGCACGCCAGGCCGGGAGACCTTCCCATGCCACAAGAACCGTCCGCCCGGCGGTTGCCGGACCCCCTCCCGGATTACATGACCCGTCTGGTCTGCGGGGAGCCGGACATTGAGATTTGGTGCTACGAGAAAACCATCCGCCGTCTAACTTGCAGGGCCGAGATCTCCCACGGACCTTTCCCCTGCTGGACCGCTCGCCCCAGACGCCCACTCCCCTCTCCGACCCTGCGACAAGCATCATCGGCCTCGGCCCGCCGCACACGGTCTTCGACGACAAAGGCTACGCTTACACCTCCATGCTCCTGGACAGCGCTGTGGCCAGGTGGTCCCGGGGCAACCCCACCGCAAGGACGGGGCGGAGCCCTGGAAGCGAGCGGAGAAACTACCGCTCCACCGCCATATCGGCCACATCGCCGTGCGAGAAGGGAGGGCAACTTCGCCGGACGGCAAATAATCCCCCGCCGGTCTTGATTTCCCTCCGGATGCCCGCAACCTGGACGTCGGAATATACTGGAAGAGCCAAACGCCCCGGGCTCCGCAGGGGAACGACCGGAGCCGGCAGATGCGATGATTGGCGAGGATCGGGATGCGGGTGATCACCCTGACGACGGACTTCGGCGACGAGGACGGCTATGTGGGGACGATGAAGGGGGTGATCCTCTCCATCGCCCCCGACGTGCGGCTGGTGGACCTCAGCCACCACATCCCGCCCCAGGACATCCGACGGGCCGCCTTTGTGGTAGCGGAGGCTGCGCCCTATTTCCCCCCCGAGACCATCCACGTGGCGGTGGTAGATCCCGGGGTGGGCAGCGGGCGCCGCGCGCTGATCGTGCAGACAGAGCGGGCCCTCTTCGTGGGTCCAGACAACGGGCTCTTCAGCTTCATCCTGGACCATCATCCGGAGGCTTGCTGCTACGCCATCGAGGAGCCTGCCTATCGCTTGCCTCGGGTCAGCTACACCTTCCACGGCCGGGACATCTTCGCCCCGGCCGCTGCCCACCTCGCCCGCGGGGTCCCCCCTGTCGCCTTCGGCCCGCCGGTGACAGATCCGGTCCGCCTTCCCTCCCCCCACCTGGAGCTGGAGGAGGAGCGGATCGTCGGGGAGACCCTGCACGCCGACCGGTTTGGGAACCTGGTGACCAGCATCGGCCGGCTACAGTGGCAGGGGGCCGCCTTGGTTTTGCAGCCGGCCTTCGGCCCCCTGGCCCGCCGCTTTCCGGTCCTCTTCCGGGCGGGGGAAGCCCGGGTGGAAGTGGGAGATCGCGTGCTCTCCGGCATCGTTCACACCTTTGCCGAGGCCAAACTCGGGGAGCTGATCGCATATCCAGGCAGCTCCGGCTTCCTGGAGATCGGCTTAGTGAACGGGTGCGCTGCAGCGGCCCTGGAGGCCCGGCGGGGTGATCCGGTGGTGGTTCGGGCGCGCTTGCTGGCGCTGGAATAGCCGGAGCCGAGGAGCGGGGAAATGAACCAAGAGGCCTTTTTCGTGATCGAGGGGAGGCGACGGCTCCGCGGGGAGGTGCGCCCCGGGGGCAACAAGAACGCTGCCCTCCCCCTAATCGCGGCCGCCCTGCTCGCCGACGAGCCGGTGGTGCTGCGCAACGTGCCGCGCATTCGCGATGTCCGCACCATGTTGCAGCTCCTGAGCGAGCTGGAGGCGACCATTGAGGAGCTCGACCCGTACACCCTGCGCATCGACGCTCGGAATGTGCGGCCCCACCGGCTGAACCCCGAGCTTTGTCGGGACATCCGGGCGAGCATCCTGCTGGCCGGGCCGCTGTTGGCCCGGTTCGGCCGTGTGGAGATGCCGCCCCCTGGGGGCGACGTGATCGGCCGGCGCCGCCTGGATACCCACTTTCTGGCCTTCGAGGCCTTGGGGGCGCGCTACGAGGTGAACCGGATCTTTCGATTCTGGGCCGCTGACCGGCTTCAAGGCCAAGACATCCTGCTAGACGAGGCCAGCGTGACCGCCACGGAGAACGCGGTCATGGCCGCGGCCCTCGCCCGGGGCACCACCGTTCTGCGCAACGCCGCTTCGGAACCCCACGTTCAGGCCCTCTGTCACTTTCTGAACCGCATCGGCGCTCGCATCGAGGGCATCGGCTCTAACACCCTGGTGATCCACGGGGTGGACCGCCTGGGAGGCGGGGAGTGGGAGATCGAGTCGGACCACATCGAGGTGGGCTCTTTCATCGGGCTGGCCGCCCTCATCGGCGACGGAGTCTGGATCCGCCGCGCCGTCCCCCAGCATCTGCGCATGGTGCAGCTGGTCTACCGGCGCCTGGGGGTGCACTTCGAGGTGCACGGGGAAGACGTCTATGTGCCGCCGGAGCAGCCCCTCCGGGTGATCCCAGACATCGGAGGGCACATCCCTAAGATCGAGGATGCGCCCTGGCCCGGCTTCCCGGCAGATCTGATCAGCATCGCCATCGTGGTGGCCACTCAGGTGGTGGGGCCGGTGCTCTTCCATGAGAAGATGTTTGAAAGCCGTCTCTACTTCGTGGACAAGCTCATTGCCATGGGGGCGCACATCGTCCTCTGCGATCCCCACCGGTGTCTGGTGAATGGCCCTTCTCCGTTGCACGGGGAGCGGCTGGAGAGCCCGGACATCCGGGCTGGGATGGCCCTGGTGATTGCTGCCCTCTGCGCCGAGGGCACCAGCGTCATCCGCAACATCGTGCAGATCGATCGGG
>JAGHYO010000243.1 GCA_017743605.1 Thermoflexus sp.
TCTGGGCCTCGGATCTGGCCGGCGTCCCTTACCCCCAGATCCCCTCTGAAGATCGCTCATTCGGCCGGAGCCGCTGATCAGGATTAAAATAAAGCGGAAGATCTTCCGGGGATGTGGCGCAACCATGCAACGAGCGGATGACTGGTTGCGGGAGGCTCAGGCCGAATGGCAGGCGGCCCACGATCTGTTTCGAAACGGGCATTGGTCCTGGTGCTGTTTCACATGCCAGCAGGCGGCCGAGAAAGCCTTGAAGGCCTTGGGAGAGCATTTCCGTCATCCTCTGTTCGGGCATAACCTGAACATATTGCTGGACGCCCTGGCCGTTTACGCAGATATCCCTTCTGGAGTTCGAGAGGCCTGTGCGCGCCTGAACCGCTTCTACATTCCCACACGTTATCCGAACGCGTTCGATCGAGGCGCGCCGGTGGATCAGTTCCTGGAATCCGACGCCCGGCAGGCCCTTCAGGATGCGGCGGAGGTGATCCGCTTTGCGGAGTCCTTCATCCGGCCCTCCCGATGAGGAGCGCTTCCGGCGCACCGTCGAGCGGCTCCTCCAGGAGCGCGGGGAGGAGATCGAGTTCCTCGTGCTGTTCGGATCCATCGCCCGGGGGGATTGGTCCTGGCGCAGCGACTATGATCTCCTCTTAGGCCTCCGGGAGGCGGACGGCCTTCGCCTGATCGATCGGATCCTTCGCTTCGCCCCGCTCGTGGAAGGGAACGTGGATCTGTTCCCCTACAGCCGTCCGGAATGGGAGCGGATGTTCCAGGCGCGCCATCCGCTGCTCCTGGAGGCCCTGGACCACGGCATCGTCCTCTGGGATCGAGGGTCCTTCGCCCGGATGCGGGAGATCTTCCAGCAATGGAAAGCCCGCGGGGAGGTGGAACGCCTGCCCTCCGGATGGCGGATCCGATCGCCGTCCGAGGAGTGAGGGTGGGCTCCTATGCGGGAGGAGCCCCTAGGGCTTCATAGGCCCATCGGGCGACCTGGGCCATGGCCGCCTCCAGGGTAGGGGAAGGGATCACCTCCGCGGAGAGCCAGCTGCGGTAGCCGATCCGCTCTAGCGCCTTCAGGGCTCGTTGGAAGTCCAACTCGCCCCACCCCGGCGCCCGTCGGTTGGAGTCGGCAATGCGGACGTGGAGAAGCCGACCGCCGGCCTCCCCGATGGCTGCCTCGACGGAAGGCTCCTCCAGGGAGGCGTGGAACGTATCCACCAGCACCCCCGCGTTCGGATGCCCGACCGCTTCCACCAAGGCCCAAACCTCCGCCTCACGCTGTTCGTCAAGTCCATCTCCCGTCGGTTCAGCAGCTCCAGAGTGAGATGGGCGCTCCAGGCGGCGCGGGGAATCAGGCGTTCCGGCGCCTCGATGAGCCATCCCCGCGCGCGCTCGGCCTCCACGCCCTCCATGCGCTGTTGCGGATCAGCCCGATGACGACCTGCACACCCCATTCCGCCGCCAGATCTATGCGTGCCCCCAGCCGGGCCATGGCAGCGCGTCGCACTTCTGGATCCGAATCAGTGAGAGAGCCCTTCCTCCACCCCGGCCTGGCCGGCGCCGATGGCTGGGACCTCCAGGTCGTAACGCCCGAGGAGGGCCTGTAGCCACCCCACCGGGACCGCGTCGGGGTCCCGGACCGCTAGGCCCATCCCCTGATACCCCAGCGCCTAAAGCGGCCTGCCCCTTTCTGCTCTGCTTGATCCAAGATCCGTTCTACCAGGTGCTCCCCGGTCTCCGGATCTCGGTATCGGAGCACCCGTGCGGCCAGCTCCGCCGGGCAGTGGATGGCGATGGGGATGATATATTCTTGGCCACGGCCGTTGAGGATGATCTGCTCACGGCGCCGCTGCGCCCCCACCTTCAATGAATTGCCGGAATAAATTTCGGCTTACGATTCGAGGCCGCGACGTTCGCCTCGTGAAATGGAAGAGGAGGCCCGCCATCCCATCGATTTGTGCATCCATTGTCTGAAGCGAGAAGGAACGGCTGGGCTTCATGAATAGTCGGGGCCTCCGTTTTCGGAGGAGGACAGCACAAGGGGGAGGGTAAACACGAACAAGGCCCCGCTTCCGGGCTGATCCTCTACCCAGATCCGGCCGCCGTGGGCCTCCACGGCGAGCTTGCAGAAGGCCAAGCCCAGGCCGAACCCACGCCCCCTGACCATCCCTGTCACGAAGGGCTGAAAGAGGCGCTCTCGCAGCTCCAGCGGCACCCCAGGCCCAGAGTCGGCAATCTCCACGCGCACCGCCCTGGCGTCCTCCACCGTCGCTCGAATCCAGATCGTCCGGCCCGACGGCGTGAACTTGATGGCGTTGTCCACCAGGTTTTGGAACACCCGCGACACCAGCATCTCATCCACGTGCACCGGCGGGAGATCTGAGGGGATCTCCACCAGCACCTTCAAGCCCTTCTCGCGGATCAGGATGGAGAGCTCCTTTAAGATCCCGGCGACCAGCTCCGTCAGGGAGAGCGGGCGCAGCTGGAGGATCGCTTGCCCGGATTGCAGCTGGCGCAGATCGAGGATGGCGTTAATCATACGCAGCATGCGCCCCACGTTGTCCCGGGCGATGGTCAACACGTCCCGCTGCTCTGGAACCAGCGGCCCTACGCTTTCGCTGAGCAAGAAGTCCAGGGCGGTCTGGATGGAGGCCGCGGGGTTGCGCAGGTCGTGGACGATCATGTGGAGAAACTCCTCGCGCAGGCGCTCCAGCTCCCGCAGCGGCGTGACATCGTAGATCCAGAGGAGCCAGCCCATAATGGAAGGACCTTCAGCGATAAGGACCCCGCGGACTTGCAGGGCGTAGGGGCTGGCCTCCAGCTCCACGGTGGGGCGGCTTTCCGGGCTCCGGCGCCACGCCCGCAGGTAGCGCACCAGCCCCTGGGCCAGCTCGGGCCGCCGCCTTTTCAGACAGCAGAGCAAGTCGATGACCGAACGTCCCACCCAGGATTGCGGCGCCTCGTCCAGGGAGAGCAGGCGGGTCGCCGCCCGGTTGATCTCTACGATCTCCCCTCCCGCCCGGATGAGGACGATGCCGTCCACGGCTGCGTCGATGAGCGTCCGCAGCCGGCTGCGCTCGGCGCGGAGGTCCTCCAGCAGCCGGGCGTTCTCCAGCGCCACCGCCGCGTGGTTGGCGATGGCCTGGCTCATGGCGATCTGGTTCAGGGAGAAGGGCGACTCCCCTATCGGATCCCACACTTCCGCCAGGCCCAGCACCCGGGCGCCCACTGCCAGCGGCAGGATCATAAGGCGCCTCACTCCCAGCCGGGCCAGGGCCTCCCGGTCCTCCCCTGGCAGCAGCCGCTCCGCCTCCGGATCCGCGAGTCGGAGGGCGATCGGCCTGCGCTCTCGGAGCACAGCGGCCCGCACGGCCAGGGAGTCCTCGCGGGGTCCTTCCAGCCAGCCCGGTGGTCCTTGCCGGACGGCGTCCGGGGCTGTGAACTCCATCAGGGTCTCCAAGGTTCCGGATTCCGACCGATACCGGTAGAAACGCGCGTAGCTCCCGCGGGTGATATCGCAGAGGAGGCGGCCCAGCAGGGTTAGCACCGGACCGACCCCCTGGGCAGCCAGCAGGTTCGCGCTGGCCTCGTAAAGCAGGGAGGTCTCCTGGACCTGGGTGGCCAGCCGTTCGACCAGCGCAGCCCGCTCCACGGCCAGGGCCAGGTGATCGGCCAGCGTCTCCAGCATTTGGATCTCTTGGTCGGTGAACATATGCGGCTGGGGATCGTGCAGGCTGAGGACGCCCACCGGACGAGGACCCGCGCGCAGCGGGACGCCGATCCAGGCCCGCATCGCATGGAGCGGCAGCGGGAGCTCCCGTTCTGGGGTCCCCAGCCGGAGATCGCCATAGACGAGGATGCGGGCCTCCGTGAAGACCTGCCCGGCCAGCCCCTCGCCTGGAAGACACTCCGTTAGGAGGGCCTGGTCCTCGGGAGACAATCCGACCGCTGCGCGCAGGCGCAGGCAGCCCGGGCTGTCCTCCCAGAGGTAAACTTCTCCCATCCGCAGGCCGGTGGTCATGCGGGCATGCTCCAGGCCAGCACGCAGGATCCCCTCCAGCTCCTCAGCTTGCAGGATGGCGGCAGCCATCTGGTGCAGCGCCGCCTCATAGCGGGCGTGCCGCCGGGTTTCCTCGAACAGGTAGGCGCTGGCCAGGGCCTGGGCGGCGGCGTTGGCGAAGGCCTGGCC
>JAGHYO010000244.1 GCA_017743605.1 Thermoflexus sp.
ATGCGCATCATCGAGCGCATCGTCGCCCCCCTGGGCCGGCGGGTGGACGAGAGCACGCCCTATGTGGACGCCCGGCTGCCCGATGGCTCCCGCGTCAACATTGTGATCCCGCCCATCTCCCTGATCGGGCCGGTAGTGACCATCCGGAAGTTCTATCGCAACCCTCTCACCGTGGATGATCTCATCCGCCTGGGCTCAACCACGCCCGAGGCGATGGAGTTCCTGAAGGCCTGCGTCCAGGCAAAGATCAACATCGTGGTCGCCGGCGGGACGGGCTCGGGCAAGACCACCTTGCTCAACATCCTCTCTGGCTTCATCCCGGAGGGGGAGCGGATCGTTACCATTGAGAACGCGGCGGAGCTGCAGCTGCGCCAGGAGCACGTGGTCACCCTGGAGACCCGTCCGCCGAACATCGAGGGGAGGGGCGAGATCACCATGCGGGATTTGGTGATCAACGCCCTGCGGATGCGCCCCGACCGGATCATCGTCGGGGAGTGCCGCGGGGGCGAGGCCTTTGACATGCTCCAGGCCATGAACACCGGCCACGAGGGCTCCATGACCACCATCCACGCCAACACCCCCCGCGACGCCCTGGCCCGTCTCGAAAACATGGTGCTGATGGCCGGGACGGACCTCCCCCACCGGGCGATTCGAGAGCAGATCTCCATGGCCATCGATCTGATTGTCCAGACGGCCCGCCTGCGGGATGGTTCCCGTAGGATCTTGTCCATCACAGAGGTCCAGCACATGGAGGGGGAGGTGATCACCACCACTGATCTCTTCGAGTTCGAGCAATATGGGATGGAGGGCGGGAAGATCGTCGGCCGGCTGGTGCCCAGGGGGCTCCGGCCGCGCTTCAACGACCGCCTGGAGGCGGCCGGCATCCGGCTGCCGCCCTCGATCTTCGGGATCGGACGTCGATAGGGGGAGGGGATGCCCTGGCAGACCTATGTGCTGATTGGCGGAAGCGCGCTGATCCTGATCCTCCTGCTTCTCTACATCTTCGGAGGGGAAGAGGAAGAGGAGGTGGTCGAGCGGCTGGAGCGCTACACCGCTGCCCCGCCTGTGCGCCGGGGCGAGGGGCCGACCAGTCCGGCGCCCTCCCGCCGGGCTATGCCCCTCACTGAAGGCCTGAACCGAGCCATCGCCGGGCGGGGCTTTGCGGAGGACCTGCGCATCCAGCTGGCCCGGGCGGATCTTAAGATCACCCCAGCAGAGTTCCTGGTCATGCAGCTTCTCTCCGCGGGGCTGGGTCTCTTGCTGACCCAGACGCTCTTTCGTTTCCTGCCGCTCGTGCTACTGGGCACTGTTGTCGGCTTCTTCGCCCCACGGCTGTATGTGGCCCAGCGCCAGCGGCGGCGGCTGCGGGCCTTCAACGCCCAATTGGGGGACGCCATCAACCTGATGGTGAACGGGCTGCGGGCTGGCTATAGCGTACTGCAGGCTATGGAGGCCGTGGCCCGGGAGCTCCCCCCGCCCATCTCTGTCGAGTTCGATCGCGTGGTCAAGGAGCAGCAGCTTGGCCTCTCCCTGGAGCGGGCCCTCCAGAACATGCTCCGTCGGGTCCGCAGCGATGACCTGGAAATGCTGGTTGCGGCGATCCTGATCAATCGTGAGGTCGGGGGGAACCTGGCTGAGATCCTGGACACGATCAGCTTCACCATCCGCGAGCGCGTGCGGATCCAAGGGGAGATCCGAGCGCTGACTGCCCAGCAAACCCTTAGCGGCTATGTTCTGATGTTCCTCCCCATCGCCCTGGGCCTGATCCTGTTCGGGATCAATCGGGACTACATGTTGAATTTCTTCAACAGTGGGATCCTAGGCTATTGTATGATCTCGTGCACCCTGGTCATGATGCTCATTGGTTACTTCGTGATCCGCCGGATCGTCCAGATCGAGGTGTAAGAGAATGCTGAGCCTGATCGTGGTTCTGGTCATCCTGGCTCTGGGGGTGATTGCCCTGGCCCTGGTGATCGGCCTGGGGGCTCCACGGGAGGAGGAGGTGCTCCAAGCCCGGCTGGCAGAGTTCGCCGCTCGGGACGCGCCGGTGAACCTGGAGGATGTCGAGCTTTCCATCCCCTTCACCCAGCGGGTGATCGTCCCCGTCCTTCGCCAAATCGCGACCTTCATCACTCGGTTCACCCCGCAATCGATCATCGAGGACACCCGTCGCCGCCTGGAGCGGGCGGGCAACCCCACCCGCTTAGGGGCGGCAGAGTTTTTCGTGATGCGTTTGCTGGTCGGGCTGCTCCTCTTCGGCCTCCTTCAGGTGCTGCTTCTGCCGGCCTCACCGCTCCCGCGTTGGGCCCTCAGCTTGGCCATCGGCGGGCTGGGTTTTTACTTTCCTATGCTCTGGCTGAACCAGCAGATCGCCCGGCGCAATCGGGAGATCCAGAAGACGCTGCCGGACGCCCTAGATCTCCTGGTGATCTGTGTGGAGGCCGGCCTGGGCTTGGACGCTGCGATGCAGCGGGTGGCCGACCGCTGGAACAACGAGCTAGGGCGCGCCTTTTCCCGCGTCCTCCAAGAGGTCGCGCTGGGGCGCTCCCGTAGGGACGCCCTGCGGGATATGGCGGCGCGGGTGGATCTGCCGGATATGACCACCTTCGTGGCCGCCATCATCCAGGCGGAGCAGCTAGGGGTGAGCATCGCCAAGGTGCTCCACATCCAGGCGGATCAGATGCGCCTGCGCCGCCGACAGCGGGCAGAGGAGCTGGCCCGTCAGGCTCCGATCAAGATGCTGTTCCCGCTGGTCTTCCTAATCTTCCCCGCCATGTTCGTAGTCCTGCTTGGGCCGGCCGCGCTGATCTTGATCAAGCAGTTCGGCGGCGGATTCCTTCCATAAGCACAGGAAAAGCGCCGGACCCTGGCGCTTGCGGGGTGAGATATGTTCCCCCTTCCGGTCCGCCGGCCTCAGCCGTCCCGGATCCTGGAGGCGGTGTTCGATCTCCTCTTCCCCCCACGCTGCGTTGGCTGTGGGAAGCCTGGAGCCCTCTGGTGCTCTGCCTGCGGGGCGGCGGTCATCCCCATTACGCCGCCGATCTGCCCATGTTGTGGGATCCCATGGCCAGATGGAGATCGCTGCCCTGCGTGCCGGGCCGATCCACCCCGACTGGCCGGGATCCGCTCCGCCTTTCTCTACCAGGGGCCCCTCCGCCGGGCGCTGCACCGGCTAAAATTCCATGGACGCTACGCGGTGGCCCGGGCCCTGGCCCCGCTGATGGCCGAGGGCTGGGCCCGCTTCGCCCTGGAGGCCGACCTGCTGATCCCGGTCCCGGCCCACTGGGGGCGAGAGCGCCGGCGGGGGTACAATCAGGCCGCCCTGCTCGCGGAGGCCCTGGCCGAACACCTAGGCCTCCCCGTGCGCCCAGGGGCGTTGCGGCGCGTGCGAGCCACGCCCTCCCAGGTTGGGCTGGATCACCAGGCCCGGCGGGCGAACGTGCGGGGGGCGTTCCAGGCCGATCCCCGCTGGATCGCAGGCAAGCGGGCGGCGGTGATCGATGATGTGTGCACCAGCGGGGCCACCATAGAGGCATGCGCAGAGGCCCTCTATCAGGCCGGCGCGGTTGCCGTATGGGGGTTCACCCTTGCGCGGGTGATCCTGCGAAGATCATTTTCGATCCCTCCGGGAGGAGCCTATGGAGCTGATCGTGCGGGGACGGAACGTTGAGCTCACAGGGGCTATCGAAGCCTACGCGCGCAAGCGGATCGCACGGCTGGAGCGGTTTCTGCCCACGATCTCTCAGGCGGAGCTGGAATTGGCTCAGGAGAACACCCGCAGCCGGGATCAACGTCAGATCGCTCAGCTCACCCTGCGGATGACGCCGGGCATCCTCCTCCGAGCCGAGGAGCGCCACGCCGATCTCCTGGCAGCCATCGATCTGGTGGTGGACAAGATGGAGCGGCGCATCGAGCGGTTTAAGGGCCGGCGGCAAGGGCGCGCGCGGGCCGGCGCGGAGGAGACCGCCCCAACCGCGATCGGGGAAACCGAAGAGGGCGGCCGGATCGTGAAGATCAAGCGGTTCGAGGTCACGGCGATGACGCCGGAGGAAGCCATCGAGCAGATGGAGCTGCTCGGCCACGACTTCTTCATCTTCTACAACCCGGAGACCGCCAGCATCAACGTGGTCTACCGCCGGCGGGACGGCCATTACGGCCTGATCCAGCCGGAGCTGGCGTGA
>JAGHYO010000245.1 GCA_017743605.1 Thermoflexus sp.
GCCATCGCCCGGCAGGCCGGCATCGACCGGGTCTTCGCCGAGGTCCTGCCCGGCGACAAGGCGGAGATCGTCCGCCGCCTGCAGGCGGAAGGACATCGGGTGGCCATGGTGGGGGACGGCATCAACGACGCTCCCGCTCTGGCCCAGGCCGATGTGGGGATCGCCATGGGGACCGGCACGGCGGTGGCGATGGAGACGGCCGACGTCACGTTGATGCGAGGGGACCTGCGCCTGCTGCCCCAGGCCGTCCGTCTCTCCCGGGCCACCATGCGCACCATCCGCCAGAACCTGTTCTGGGCTTTCTTCTACAACGTGATCCTGATCCCGGTGGCGGCCCTCGGTTTGCTCCATCCGATGATGGCCGCAGGGGCCATGGCGTTCTCCTCCATCTTCGTGGTGACCAACTCCCTGCGCTTGCGAGGGTTCCAGGGTTGAGAGGCCGCGGATGGCGAACATTCTCCGCAGGTGGCACGATGTCGATCCGTGGAATCAGAGGACGCGGCCTGGCGATGGGGATCCTCGGGATCCTGCGCCTCACGGGATGCGGCCCCTCCGCCCCAGCACGACCGGCGGACGGGCTGGGCGGGGAGGTGATCGCCGTCTATAAGACGCCCCACTGCAGCTGCTGCGATGGAATACATCCGGCATCTCTGGGACCAGGGCGTCGCAGTCCACGTGGTGGAACGGGATGATCTGGCACCTCGAAAGCAGCAGTTGGGGATCCCGGAGGCAATGTGGAGCCGCCACACGGCCCGGATCGGCCCTTATATCGCGGAGGGACACGTGCCGGTGGAGGACCTCGTCCGCCTGCGGGCGGAGCGCCCCTCGGCCCTCGGGATCGCCCTCCCCGGCATGCCGCTGGGCTCCCCCGGGATGGGAGGCATCCGGACGGAGCCGCTGACCATTTATCTCATCGCCCCGGACGGGGCCGCTCACCCCTGGATGCGGTGGTGAACGCCCGCTTTCCGGGCCTCGCCGCCTTGCAGGACAACTGCTCGCAGTTGTCCTACTTGGGTTTAAAATGAAAGGAGAGCGCGGGCGTCTCTCTCAGGCTTTCCCTCAGGCCTGGAAGCCTTTCCTCCCGAGGGAAGGGGCGCTCGGAGAAAGGGGTGGGCGATGGCGGAGGTTCGGACGCTGGCGGAGGTGCTGGATGCGTTGACCCGGCCCGGAGAGCTCTATGAGCGGCTCCCGGACGGCTCGGTGCGCTGTTACGCCTGTGGCCACCGTTGTTTGATCCGTCCCGGCCGGCGGGGGATCTGCCAGGTCCGCTTCAACCGGGACGGCACCCTCTACGTCCCCTGGGGATATGTGGCCGCCCTCCAGGTGGATCCCACGGAGAAGAAGCCGTTCTTTCATGTCCTCCCCGGCTCTTACACGCTGACTTTCGGGATGTTAGGCTGCGATCTGCATTGCAGCTACTGTTTCACCGGTGAAACCATTTTGGTGACTCAGCGAGGTCTTTTCTCTCTGGAGGAGCTTTTCCGTCAAGCCTTGCGGGTTCAGGCCAATCCGGATGGCGAGATCGGGTTCTTAGAAGAGGTGTACACGTTTTCCCATCTTGGGCGTCTGCGCAAGATCCGGGCCGTCTTTCGTCACCGGTATGAAGGGGACATCATCCGCATCGATCCGGCTTTTCTACCGGCCATCGAATGCACGCCTGACCATCGGTTCTTGGCGATCCCGCGCCCGCGCAGGGGGAAGATCCAGGAACCGGAGTGGATCCGAGCGGAACAGCTCTCTTCGGATTACTGCTTAGTGATCCCCCGTTCTTTCGAAGTCTGCTCAGGCGCATCGGCCCACGAGCTGGATGTGGCAATGTGGCTGGCGCAGGTCGTGGATCTCTCCCGAATGCGTCGGGGCAAAGGGGTAAGGACCCTCAGGGGCGCCTCTATGCGCGCTCACGCCGATGCAAACCGACGGGCCAAGCTCATCCGTGTGGAAGGGGATCGGGTCCGGGTGTTCAACGGACACGCTCCGGGGGTCCCAGCCCGTTTGCCCTTGAACGAAGCGCTGGCGGAGCTGCTGGGATATTACTGCGCGGAAGGAAGCGTCTGGGAGGACGATCGGCGCGCCAATTCCATGATGATCACCTTCTCCTTCGGGCCCCATGAAGAAGAACTGGCCCGACGGGTTTTATCGTTGCTTCGGGATCTCTTTGGCGTCGAAGGCATGCTCCACCGGCGAGAGACAACGGTTGCAGTGGTTGTTTACAAGAGCTCGCTGGGCCTGCTGCTCAAAGCCCTCTGTGGCACTCGCGCGCGCAACAAACGTGTCCCCGCGCCGCTGCTCTGGGCTCCTGAACCGGTTGTGCGAGCTTTCCTGGAAGCCTACGTGGCCGGCGACGGCACGATCTCCCGGGATGGCTATGTGGACGTTGCGTCGGTTTCGCCGCACCTTGCCTATGGGATCGCCTGGTTGCTTTTGCGTTGTGGTCGTTTCCCCTCGTTGCGCACTTACCCCACCACGCAGACTCCTATTCAGGGGCGATCCGTCCAGCGGGCCCAGTGGTTGCATCGAGTTCGCTGGCGCCTCCATGGTCAGGTCAGGGGCTGCTGGATGGACGAACGCTATTACTACATCCCGATACGGCGCATTGAACGGCGGCCCTTCTCCGGCTATGTTTTCAATCTTGAGGTTGAAGAGGATCACACCTATCTTCCGGGTTTTGTTGCCGCGTCCAATTGTCAAAACTGGCAAGTTTCCCAGGCCTTGCGGGATGAGGAGGCGGGAGTTCGCCCTGTTCCTGCGACCCCCCAGCAGCTGGTGGGCCTGGCGAAGCGGTATGGCGCGCAGCTGGTGGGGAGCTCGTATAACGAGCCGCTGATCACCTCGGAGTGGGCGGTGGCCATCTTCAAGGAGGCGGTCGCCCAGGGCCTGCGGTGCGTCTATGTCTCCAACGGCAACCTCACCCGGGAGGTGCTGGAGTATCTCCGCCCTTACCTGGTCGGCTACAAGATCGACCTGAAGAGCATGCGCGACAAAAACTACCGGGCCCTGGGGATGCCCTTGAAGAACGTCCTGGAAGGCATCCGCATGGTCTATGAGAGCGGCCTGTGGCTGGAGGTGGTCACCCTGGTGGTGCCGGGCTTCAACGACTCCGACGAGGAGCTGCGGGACGCGGCGGAGTTCCTGGCCTCCATCTCGCCGGACATCCCGTGGCATGTCACCGCTTTCCACCCAGATTACAAGATGACGGATCGGGACTGGACGCCGGCCCGGACCCTGATTCGGGCGGCGGAGATCGGGAAGGCCGCCGGCCTGCGCTACGTCTACGCGGGCAACCTGCCGGGCCGGGTGGGGCCCTTCGAGAACACGTATTGCCCGAACTGCGACGCCCTGCTCATCGCCCGCCACGGCTTCCGGATCTTGGTGGATCGCCTGAGCGGGCGGGGGACCTGCCACCGCTGCGGGACGCTGATCCCGGGGATCTGGAAGTGAGCCGCCCGGATCCCCGGCTTTCCCCGGCGGCGGGTTCCACGGGGCGAGCATCCCCTCGATGCGAGTGGATGTCCGCAGGCCGATTCCGGATCTGAGCGGGAGGATGGCGTTTTGGCCCGTCTTCAGAAGCAGAACGCCTCGGAACGACGACGCGCGAAGGCTGGCGGGAAGGCCCGGGAGAGGGCCGGTGACGCCCGCAGGCCGGCGTCCGCCGGTCTGTTCCGGCTCCTTCCGCCGTTCTCCCTCACGCTGGATCAGCAGCTGGACCTGCTGGGCCTGGTCCTTTTCCTAGGGGGGATCCTCTTAGGCCTTGGCTTGCTGAGCTGGGGTCCGAAGCCGGTGGTGGACGCGCTGACTGCTCTCCTCGGCGGAGGAGCATTCGTCCTCCCCCTCGGGATGACTGTTGGCGGCGCATGGCTCCTGATCCGGCGCTTCGAGCAAGCCCCTCGTCCCCATCGTTCTCTCTTCCCCGGCCTTCTTCTCCTCTACGGCTGGCTTCTGCTGGCCCTTCACGCCGTCGGCGAGGCGGGTGGTGCGGCCGGGGCCGCCCTCGCCCGTCTCCTGCAGGAGAACCTAGGCCCCGCCGGGACGTGGCTGGTCGGGTTCGGCATGTTCTGGGCGGGCTGCATGCTGGCTTTCCGCCTTCCGCCGGAGCGCCCGCTGGAGTGGGCGATCCGGGGGGTTCGCTCCCTCCGAGCGATCCGGCCATCGGCGAGCTCCGTCTGGATCCGCCGCCCGGCCC
>JAGHYO010000246.1 GCA_017743605.1 Thermoflexus sp.
GCCCCGAGGACGCCGGGCTCCAGGAAGTGCTGCTTTGCATCCAGACCGGCAAGCGGCTGAAAGAGCACAGCCGCATGAAAATGAGCGACAACACCTACTATCTCCGCACCCCAGAGGAGATGCAGGAGCTTTTCGCCGAGATCCCTGAGGCCCTGACCAACACCCTGCGGGTGGCGGAGATGTGTTCGCTGACCATAGAGCTGGGTCACCACCGGCTCCCCCGATTCGATCCGCCCCCGGGCTTCCCGGACCCTGCGGCCTATCTGCGGCACCTGGCGGAGGAGGGCTTCCAGGCTCGCTTCCCTCAGCCCCGGCCGGGCTACCGGGAGCGCCTGGACTACGAGCTGGAGATTATCCACCGCATGGGATTCGATGCTTATTTCCTGATCGTGTGGGACCTCATCCGCCATGCCCGGGAGCGAGGGATCTGGTGGAACGTGCGGGGCTCCGGCGCCGGGAGCCTGGTGGCTTACTGTCTGGGGATCACCCGGGTGGATCCCATCGAGCTGGATCTGATCTTCGAGCGCTTCCTGAACCCGGCCCGCGTGTCGATGCCGGACATCGACATCGACTTCCCGGACGATCGGCGGGATGAGATGATCCGCTATGCGGTGAACCGCTACGGGGCGGACCGGGTGGCCCAGATCATCACCTTTGGGACGATGAAAGCCCGGGCGGCGGTGCGGGATGTCGGCCGGGCCCTGGATCTCCCCCTGCCGGAGGTGGACCGGGTGGCCCGGCTCATCCCCGCGATCCCGGGCAAGGACATCTCCATCCGGGATCTGCTGGATCCTTCGAACGAGGAAGGGCGGGAGCTGCGGCGACTGTATCAGGAGAAAGATTACATCCGGGAGCTGCTGGATCTGGCCATGCAGCTGGAGGGGACGGTGCGCCATGCCGGCACCCACGCGGCGGGCGTGGTGATCGCCGATCGCCCTCTGGTGGATTACGTCCCTCTCCACCGGCCGACCGGGCTGAAGGGGAGCGCACGGGAGGAGAACGGCGGGGAGGAGGGAGAGGGGGAGGCCCTCCTGCCGGTCACCCAGTTCGATATGGAGGCCCTGGAGGCCCTGGGCCTCTTGAAGATCGACTTCCTGGGCCTTTCCACCCTCACGGTGATGCGGGAGACCTGCGAACGAGTGGCCCAGCGTCACGGGGTGCGTCTGGACCTGGAGACCATCCCGACGGACGCCCCGGAGGCCTACGCCCTTCTGGGGCGGGGGGAAACGGTGGGAGTGTTCCAGGTGGAAGGGCGGGGGTTCAGCCGAATGATGCGGGACCTCAAGCCCCAGGCCTTCTCCCATGTGATGGACGCCCTGGCCCTCTACCGTCCGGGGCCACTGGAATATATCCCCAACTACATCCGCCGCATGCGCGGCCAGGAACCCATCGAATATCGTCATCCGCGTCTGGAGCCCATCCTCTCGAAGACCTTCGGCATCCTGGTCTACCAGGAGCAGATCATGCGGGTGGCCATCGACCTGGCCGGCTACACGCCCTCTGAGGCGGATGAGCTGCGCAAGGTCGTGGCCAAGAAGAAGGGGGAGGCTTTCCCCAAGCAGCGCGCCAAGTTCCTGGAGGGCTGCGTCCGCAACGGCATCCCCGCTGAGGTGGCGGAGGCCATCTGGGGGGACATCGAGTTCTTCGCCCGTTACGGCTTCAACGCCGCCCACGCCGCCTCCTATGCCAAAATCTGCGTCCAGACGGCTTACCTCAAAGCCAAATATCCGGTCGAGTATCTGTGTGCCATGATGACTGTCGACCGGCACAATACGGCGAAGATCGGCCTCTACATCGCGGAATGCCAGCGCTTAGGGATCCCCGTCCTCCGGCCCGACATCAACCGGAGCGAGGCCACTTTCACCATTGAGCGGACGCCGGAGGGCGTGGAGGCCATCCGGTTCGGGCTGACGGCGGTGAAGAACGTGGGGGAAGGGGCGGTGGCCCGCATCCTGGCCGCCCGGCGGGAGGGCGGGCCTTTCCGGGATCTGGATGATCTGGCCCGGCGGGTGGATCTGAAGGAGATCGGCCGGCGGGCCCTGGAATCCCTGATCCGGGCTGGGGCTCTGAGCGCCTTCGGTCATCGAGCCCAGCTTCTGGAGATCTTGGAACGCCTGATGGAGGCCAGCGCCCGTTACCATCGGGAGCGCCAGCAGGGGATGCTCAGCCTCTTCGATCTGAGCGGCCTTCGGCTGGAGGCGACCTCCCTGGTCGGCGCGCTGCCGAATCTGCCCGAGGTCAAGGAGGGCCAGATCCTGGAATGGGAGAAGGAGCTCGTCGGCGCTTATCTCTCAGAGACCCCGCTCACCCGGCAATGGCCGATCTTGCAGCAGGTGGTCACCCACACCACGGCCGACATGAGCGAGGAGCTCCACGGGCAAACCGTGAAGCTGGCCGGCCTGATCCGGGCGGTGCGGACCGTCACGACGCGCACCGGGGAGACCATGGCGTATGTGACGATGGAAGACATCCATGGGATGGTGGAGGTGGTGATCTTCCCCCGCCTGTGGAAGCAGAAGGGGGACCGTTTGCGCCCGGATTCGATCCTCATCGTGGTGGGCAAGGCGGAGAGCGGAGGGCGGGAGCCTCGGCTGTTGGCGGAGGAACTGCGGGATCACGAGGTGCTGGCGCGGCCGGTGGAGGAACCAACGGAAGACGAAAGCCACTATACGAATTATTCATATGCGGTGTTCCCAGAGGCCAGCGACCGAATTGGTACCCCGAGCGCCCGGGAGCGTTCCGGGGAGGAGACAGTCCCAGAGCAGCAGATGACCGCTCAGCCCGTCAAGATAGCCCCAGCTCCTCCTTCGCCCCCGCAAGAGGCGCCCTCTCAGCCTTCAGAGGGGGGGGCAAGGGCCCGGCCCCCCGCGTCTGAAGGGGGGCAACAGGCCCCCGCGGCACCGGACCCCCCCAGAGCTGTTTCGGCCCGGCAAATTGTGGTGTATCTCTACCGGACCGACCAGCTGGAGGACGATTTGCGGCGGCTGCAGGAGGTCCATCGGCTGCTCACCGAGCGGCCGGGGCCGGATTCCTTCCTGGTGGTGGTGGTGTACCCGGACCGGCGACAGATCCGGCTGCGGTTCCCCCAGCAAGGCACCTGGTATTCTCCAGAGCTTCTGGCGCGCCTCGAAGGCCTGCTCGGTCCGGACTCCGTGCGCGTCTTTCCTCTTAAGCCGCAAGAGTGAGCCAACAGGTCCCGCCGCATCCCGTGGATGTCCGGTTGGGTCAGGAGACCGGAGATCCTCGCAAGACATCGAAGCCATCCAGCTCCGCCTTATGGTAAAATCCCGCCATAGGAGGCTGTTGATGGCGTTCACGGTCGAAGATCTGCGGGATCTGGTGGAATTGCTGCGGGCCCATCCGGAGTGGCGGGAGCCCCTGTGGGCCCTGCTGGCCGCAGAGGAGATGCGCCGGATGCCGGTAGATCTGGCGGCCATGCGGGCGGCGACGGAGCGGGACTTCCGGAGGGATGCTCGCCTCCTCCTGGCCCTCTCCCGGGCCCAGCGGTGGCAGGCCCGGGAGACCGACGCCCGCCTGGCGGAGATGGCCGAGGCGATCCGCCGCCTGGGCGAGACCTTCATCGCCCACCGCCAGGAGTTCCTGACCGACCAGGCCCAAACCGAGGCCCGCCTGGCTGAGCTCAGCACCATCGTCCGCAACCTGGCCGAGACGGTCCACGACCTGAGCGAGGCCCAGCGTCGCACCGAGGAGAACCTCCATCGCTTGGTGGAGGCCTTCATTGCCCATCGCCAGGAGTTTGTGGCCTATCAGGCTCAGGTGGAGGGGCGTTTGGCGGCGCTGGTAGAGGCCCAGCGTCAGTTGTTGGAGGCTCAGCGTCAGCTGACCGAGGCCCAAGGGCGTTTGGAGGAAGACCTTCATCGCCTGGCAGAGACCTTCATCGCCCATCGCCAGGAGTTCCTGGCCCACCAGGCCCACATCAACGCCCACTTTGCTGAGCTCAGCGCCGAGGTCCGCGCTCTGGCGGAGGCGCAGCGTCGGACGGAGGAGAGCCTTCAGCGCTTGAGCGAGGCTTTCACGGCCCACCGTCAGGAGTTTCTGGAGTATCGTGCGGAGACGGACCGTCGCTTCGCGGAGTTGGCTGAAGCCCAGCGTCGGCATTATGAGGAGTTCATTGCCCATCGTCAGGAGTTTCTGGAGTATCGTGCGGAGACAGA
>JAGHYO010000247.1 GCA_017743605.1 Thermoflexus sp.
TGTTGCGATCCCGTTGGACGCGCGAACGGATGCGGAGATCACCCTGTTGGCCAATTTGATCACCCTGACTCCGGGCTCGCTGAGCATTGACGTGTCTGCAGATCGGAAAGTGCTGTATGTCCATATAGTGGAGATCGGGGAACATCCTGATCAATTCCGCCGTAAAATCAAAGAAAGGCTTGAACGTCGGCTCCTCGAGGTCATGCGATAAGCGGGATGAGTCTGATGGCCTGGATCGCGCTGCTGATGATGAGCCTGGCCATCGGCCTGGCCTTCATCCGCTTGGCATACGGTCCCACCCTCTCGGATCGGGTCATCGCCATGGACCTGATCGGCACGCTGGCGATCGGGATCATCGCGGTTTATGCCATGGTCTGGAACCTGCCCGTCCTGCTGGATGCGGCGATCGTCTTGGCCCTGATCGGGTTCCTGGGCACCATCGCCTTCGCTTACTATCTGGAGCGGAGGGCAGGGCCATGAGGGAGATCCTCAGCGGCGTCCTGATCCTGATCGGAGCGCTGTTCATGCTGCTGGGCGGGGTCGGCATCCTGCGGATGCCAGATCTTTACACGCGTATGTCCGCCACGACAAAGGTCGTCACCCTGGGCATCGGATCCATCATGCTGGGAGTGACGATACACTTCGGCGAGCTGGGAGTGCTCACCCGTGCCCTGGCGGTCATCGCCCTGGTTCTTCTGACCACACCGGTCGCCGCTCATATGATCGGACGCGCCTCGTATTTCGCAGGAGTCCCACTGTGCAAGGAAACGGTCGTGAACGAATTGCACGGCCACTATGATCTTCGCACCCACGAGCTGGAATCCATTCCCCTCGCTGAGCTGGAGCCACAACTCCTCATCATGCGCGTGCCGATCTCCCACTGGTCCGCTATCGCCGAGAAGACACTGGCGGAAACGGAGCTGCGTCGACATTACAAGGTCACTGTGCTGGCGGTCCGAAGGGGCTCCTACGTCATCCCGAATCCAGACGGGGATGTCCGGCTGCTTGCCGGGGACGAGCTGATCCTGATCGGGACGCCGGAACAATTGAGCGAAGCGGCCAAAGCCGTGCAGGGGTAACCTCGAAGCGAGCATTCCGGGGCCTCGGCGCTTCCTCCGGGCTGCATACCCCCTCCTCGCCCTTCCGGCGCCGGAACGAGCTGCCCGTGGGGATGGGAGGAGGGGCCGCTCATGGGCCTTCCCCCTCGCTTTCTTGCTCCAGCGCGCCGTCTCCCAGGGCCTGCCGGATGGCCCAGACGGTCTCCAGGAAAGCCGCGTGAGACCAGCGGTCAGCGCCCCGGGGCCGCGGGAGGGAGATCGGGATCTCCGCCACGATGGCTCCCGGGCGCGGCCGCATCACCAGCACCCGGTCCGCCAGCCGGGCGGCTTCGTGCACGTCGTGGGTGACCATGAGGACGGTCTTGCGCCGGCCCTCCCAGAGGGCGAGGAGGACCTCGTTCAGGCGCTCCCGGGTCAGGGCGTCAAGGGTGGCGAAGGGCTCGTCGAGGAGGAGGATCTCCGGGTCGGCGGCCAGGGCCCGAGCCAGGGCCACCCGGTGCTGCATCCCCCCGGAGAGCTCCCGGGGATAGGCGTCCTCGAAGCCCTCCAGCCCCGCCTGACCGAGCAGGGCCCGCGCCCGCCGGTCCGCCTCCGGCCCGCTCTGCCCGTTCAGCTCCAGCGGCAGCCGCACGTTCTCCATGGCCGTCCGCCACGGCAACAGCGAGTCCCTCTGGAACACGATCCCAATCCGCCGGTCCGGTCCCTGGAGAGGCTGGCCCATCCACCGGATTTCCCCCTGCGTGGGGCGCAGCAGGCCCGCTAAGATGCGCAGCAGGGTGGTCTTCCCGCACCCCGAGGGCCCCACCAGGCAGACGAACTCCCCGGGCTGCAGCGCGAGGGAGACCTCCCGCAGGGCCCAAACTTCCCTCTGGGCGGCACGATAGCAGTGGCCGATCCGACGCGCGACCAGAATCGGCTGGTCGGTCATCGTCCGCGCTCCACCAGAGGCCAGAGATCCTCCACGAAGGCGTTGGTGTAAGCGGCGTGGATGTCCCCTGGCTCCTGCAGCTGACCCATCCGTATCAGCACGCGCGTCGTTTCCTCCCAGGCCCGGGGATCGGAGCGGCCGGGCACCTCTGCCCGCCACAGCGGCAGCGTGGCCTGCAACACCTCCCACTGGGCCGCCTCGTTCTCCCCGCTCAGCCCTTCCACATACTTCTTGCTGATCTCGAAGGCCTCCTTCGGGTTCCGCAGCGTGTCCCGCAGCCCGCGCAGGAACGCCCGCAGGAACCGTCGCACCAGATCCGGCTGGTCCCGGATCGTCCGCTCGTTGGTCAGGATGCCGTTGCCCACCAGGGCGGCGTGATCCGCCACATCGATGACGGTCACATCCAGGCCGGCCCGCCGCAGCACCAGGGGCTCGTTGTTGACGTAGCCCACCGCCGCGTCCACCTTCCCCTCCCGGACCGCTGCCGCCTGCGTGAAGCCGCCCAGATCCACCGCTCGCACCTCCTCCTCGGGGATCCCTGTGGCGTAGAGGAGAGCCTTGAAGCCGACGTACGAGGCCCCGAAGAACCCGGGCAGCCCGACGGTCTTCCCCTGTAGGTCCTGCGGGGTGCGGATGCCCTTTTCCGCCCGGGCGAAGAGGGCGATGGGGTAGCGCTGATACCATTGGGCGATCATCACCACGGGCAGCCCCTGGGCCCGGGCCAAGGGCACCTGCTCGCCGCTCGCCAAGGCAAAGGGGAGCTGCCCGGCTCCCACCAGCTGCACCCCGCTGGTCTCGAAGCTGTAATCGAAGGAGAGCTGGATCCCCTCTTGGGCGAAGTAGCCCTTTTCCGCCGCCACGTAGAAGGGGGCGAACTGGACGTCGGCGATGTAGCCCATGGGCAGCCGGATAGGGGTCGGCGTGGCCGGGCCTGGTGGGCCCGCCAGGGCCTGACACGCGGTGAGGGCCAGGATCCCGCTGACGAGGAAAAGGCGTCGTCGGAGCATGGGATGCCTCCGTCAGGATGGGAGAATGGGCGCTCTGCCCCGCGGGCAGGTTACCGGCGCACGCAGCGATGCTCCAGCCCGGTGAGCAGGCCGTAGAGCAGGAGGGCCTGGGAGGCCAGCAGCAGGATCCCCGCGAACACCAGGGAGGTATCGTAGAGCCCCTGGCCCTGCTTGATCAGGAAGCCGATCCCTCGGTCGGCGCTGATCAACTCCCCTACGAAGGCGCCGATCACCGAGAGGGTGGCCCCGATCTTCAGCCCCCCGAAGATCACCGGCAGGGCCGCCGGCCACTCCAGCTTCCGGAAGGTCTGCCAGCGGGTGGCCTGCAGGCTCCGGAACAGCTCCCGCCACTCCGGCGGGACCTGGCGGAAGCCGGCGATGGCGGAGATCAGGACCGGGAAGAAGGCGATGAGGGCGCTAACCAGGACCCGAGCCAGCAGCCCCGGCCCGAACCAGATGATGAGCAACGGCGCCATGGCGACGATGGGGACAGCCTGGGAAGCCACCAGATACGGCGCCACCAGCCGCTCGAAGAGGCGCCAGTGGGCCAAGGGATAGGCCAGGAGAAGGCCCACGGTCACCCCTAGGCCCAGCCCCAGGCCGACCTCTACGGCGGTGGCTGACCAGTGCCGCCAGAGGGTCCCCTCGACGGCCAGCGCCCACAGCCGGGCGGCCACCCGCTCCGGCCCGGGGAGGATGAAGGGTGGGTAATCTCCCAGGCGGACGACGAGGCCCCACAGGATCAGGAAAAGGGCCGCCGCGCCAGCCCGAGGCAGCCAGGTCGAACCCCGCGTGCCGAGGCGAACTCCGATCTCTTTCAGGCTCATCCCCCAAGCTCCTCGCTGGATAGAAGATCGCCATTGGACCATGCGCTCGATCCTATACGATGGAAAACGAAACGCCCCGAAGGCGGAAGACCTTCGGGGCATGGGAAACCCTCTACGCCCGGGGATATTCGACATCCCCGCGCCAGGTCGCTCCCACTAGCGGAACGAAAACCCCCGAAGGCGGTGGACCTTCGGGGGCAGGGCAACGCTTCTGCCGCGCGTAGGTGTAGAACACAAACCCCCAAGGCGTAGGAGGGATGCCTTCAAAGTAGGCCACGCGCACGCGCGGCGCGCTGTGGGAACGCCACCTGCTCCCATCCCGACTATACGGTCGGCCCCGGACTTTCACCGG
>JAGHYO010000248.1 GCA_017743605.1 Thermoflexus sp.
GGCCGGGCTCGGTCCAATCCGGCGGCGCCGGACGCCAGCCCATGGCGTATCATGGGGGTGGCCAATGTCGATCGTTGCGGCGCCGCCGGATTGGACCGAGCCCGGCCCAGGAGGATTCTCCCGATGAGCATGTTGCGCTTCGGCACGGTGGGCAATCCCCTCTCCACCCCGCCCCGGCCGGGGGGCACGGTGGGGGGGATCCAGCGGATCCATGAGCTGGGGCTGGGGGCTCTGGAGCTGGCCTGGGTGCGCAGCGTGCGGGTCTCCGAGGAGACCTGCCAACGCATCCGGGAGGCTGCCGCCGCCCTGGGGATCGCCCTCAGTGTTCATGCCCCCTACTTCATCAACCTGAACGCCAGGGATCGAGCGGGCTATCGGGCCAGCAAGGAGCGCCTGATGGCTGCAGCCCGGGCGGGTTTCCGGGCCGGGGCCCGCGACATCGTCTTCCACCCCGGCGCCTATCAGGGAGCACGGCCAGAGCGGGCTTACGAAACAGTGCGTCGCCGCCTGCAGGAGATCGTGGAGGAGCTCCGGGAGGAAGGGGTGGAGGTCGTCCTGCGCCCCGAGACCATGGGCAAGTCGGCTCTCTTCGGCACCCTGGATGAGGTGATCCAGCTCTCCCGGGAGGTGGCCGGCGTGCTCCCGTGCGTGGACTTCGCCCACCTGCACGCCCGGGCCGGGGATGGATCCTTTAACTCCTACGCGGAGTTTGTGGAGGCGCTGAAGCGAGTGGCCGCTGGCCTGGGCCCACGGGGCCTCCAGGACCTCCACATCCACGTCTCCGGCATCGCCTACACCCGCAAAGGCGAGCGCCACCACCTGAACCTGAAGGAGGCGGACCTGCGGTATGAGGAGCTGCTGCAGGCGCTGATCGACCTGGGGGCGCGGGGCCGAGTGCTCTGCGAGAGCCCCAACTTAGAAGAAGACGCCCTCTTGCTGCAGGCCACCTACCGGCGGCTCCTGGAGAAAGCATCCGGCCCTATGAGGGAAGCCCGCTGAGAGGCGCCTCCTTTGCTCCGCTTCAAACAAAAGAGCCGGGCGGGATCCTTTGGGATGCCCGCCCGGCCTTTTTCTCCCCGAGTCCCATCCGACGCTCACTTCAGGGTCAACAGGAAGGCGATCAGGTCCGCCAAGTCTTGGGCGGACATCTGATTGACCAGCGTGGCCGGCATCAAGGAGACGCCGGGGGCGGCGGCGTATTTTTCCGGCTCCACGATGTAGGCATTGGGCTGCTGGATGGACTCGCGGATGTATTCCTCTGGGGTCTTCGCCTGGCCCTTGTAATCCGGCGCCCGAATCCGCTCCGCGGCCAGCGTGGCCATCCCGGCCATGGAGGGTCCGACCATCACCTCGCCCGGCCTCAGGCCGTGGCACGCTTTACAGGAGGCGGCCACGCCGCTGGCCTGCTTGACCTCCTGGTTCCACAGCGCCTGGCCTCGCTGGGGATCCCCCGGCGGCAGCGGCTTGGTGAGGTCCGAGCCCACGGCCTCAAAGGCTAGCGCAGGGGCAGGCGCGGGCTTGGCCGTCTGCCAGTTTAGGACAAACTCTACCAGGCTTTCGACCTGGTCCGGCCGCAGGGGCCCCCCAAAGTCCTGGGACCAGGCGGGCATGAGCTCTGCGTATGTCTCGTTGGAGTGGTAGGTGCTCCGGACAGGGCGGCCGGCGGCGATGTTGAGCTTGATGAAATTGCGCAGGGAGTTAGGATAGCCCTGGGCCTTGAGCTGCTCGTAGTGCTGGAACACCCCTGGGTTGAGGCTGGGGCCCCTGCCGGGGACGCCTTCCCCCTCGGCGCCGTGGCAGGCGCTGCAGTATTGTTCATAGAGCAGCGCCCCGTTCTCAATGGCTTTGGCTTTGTGCATGGCCTCGAACCGGGCCATGCGCTGCTCCTCGGTGAGCCACACCATGCCAATGGTGACCACCGTAGTCAGCATCAGGACCGTTGCGCCGATGATCCGACGGGTAGCCAGATCGAACATTGAGCTTCCTCCGATGGGTCGGCTACGCGTTGAGCTCGAACTCCCTGTCGGGCGCTCACTCCCCTCAGTGTCCGTGACCGCCGTCCCGATGGAGATAGATCACCTGTTTGGATTCCTCGGCGACCGGGTTGCCTTCGGGGGTCAGCACCGGCTGGCCATCCTCCGTCCTGATCCAGTGGATGGTGAGCTCGAACCGCTTCAGCCCGGCCTGGACCTCGCTGATGCGCACAATGCCGTAGCCCTGGTAGAGCTGAGGATCTTCGTCAATGCGGTGCTTGAGCTCCTTTAGGACCTTTGCCAGCTTCGGGGCGTCCGCCGGCAGCTGGAGGTTGCGGGTGTCATAGGTGCCCGGGACCAGCTGCTCATAGGGAATGGTACGCACCCGCCCTTCGCCGTAGAGGGGGTCCGGGTTCAGTGGCATGAACTCCTGGAACACCTCCACGTCCGCCGAGGCAGAGACCGCGAAGGCGGGCGTGCCCATGTAAGAGAGCACGGTCCACGCGGCCACCCCGACCAGCCCGGCCACCAGAGCCTTGCGCCGATGACGGTAGAGTCGGCTGATGTTGAAATCCAGGTAGGGCATGACCATCAGGAACAACAGGAGCAGCCCGGGGAGGATCACCCCCATGAACGTCTTGCTGTCGTAGATCGTGGCGGGAGGCTGGGGAAGGCCCAGCCGTTTCAGCGCCAGAAGGAAGGGATCCTTCAGCAGGCCCTGGACCCACAGGAAATACCAGGGGGCGGTTGTATGCATGGGGGTGTTCAACGGATCGGCGTGCTGCTCCAGGGGCGCGTCGTAGAAGAAGGCAGCCCCGACCACCAGGAAGGCGAGCAGAGCGATGCCCCAGAGGGCCTCCTGGATGGCGATGTCCGGGATGTAGGGCACCCGCTTCTCTGGCGGCACCTTCCGGGCGGTGTCTTCACCCACGGCCTCCATCTCCGGCGGGAGGGAAAGGCCGTGGCGCACCACCTTGTAGTAGTGCACAAACAGGAAGAGGAGCAGCAGCAGCGGGAGGAAGACCACGTGGAGCAGGTAGAAGCGCAGCAACCCCGCCGCCCCGATGTCCGGCGCTCCCCGCAGGATGAGGTTGACGACCCGGCCCAGGGCCGGCGGCGGCGCTGCCTCCGCCATGCTCGTCCCGATGGTCACTGCCCAGTAAGAGAGCTGGTCCCAAGGCAGCAGATATCCGCTGAAAGAGAGGAAGAGAGTGAGGACCAGCAGGATCACCCCCGTCGCCCACGTGAACTGGCGGGGCCGCTTGTAGGAGGCGGTGAAGAAGGTGCGCAGCATATGCAGCATCACCGCCACTACCATGGCCTCCGCCCCCAGCCGGTGGATGTCCCGCATCAGCTGGCCGAAGGGAACGTTGTTCAGGATGCGGAGCATGTTCTCGTAGGCCACCAGAGGCGAGGGGGTGTAGAAAATCATCAGGAAGATGCCGGTGATGACCTCGACGAAGAAGAGGTATGTGCTTAACATCCCCAGGCGGAAGGTGGGGTAAATCCGGGTCACCGCCTCGTGATAGAAGGAGGGCTTGATATGCAGGATGAAACCCTCCGTGTGGGGCTTTACCCGCGGGTTGGGCCGGGGCGGTGGTTCGCCCCGAATGATGTTCCGCACCTCCGTCAGGGGGATCCCCGCCGTGACCCGGGTCACCAGCTCGTCCAGATGCATGAAGATGACCCGGCGCCACCCGTATTGCTGAACTTCCTTCTGTAACGTGGGGATCGGCTCCGGCCAACGCAGCGCCATTGTGTTCCTCCTTCGACGCAAATTTCGTGGATCTTCCTTGGCGAATCTTCAGATGCCTGCTCCTTACGCGGCCGGCTTCCCAAGGATCTTCAAGCCGGTGTCCACCTCGACGGTCAGGTTCGGGTCCGGCACCGGCAGGGGATTCCCCTCAGGATCCGTCTGGGCCACGACCCGGCCGCTGGAGTCCTTGAGGTAGATCACAAAGCGGTCCAGGTCCCGCGGAGCGGGCCCCTCCACATAGGTTCCATCCGGTTGGAACCTGGAGCCGTGGCACGGACACTCGAAGCGGCGGGTGCTTGGCACCCACTTATAGAGGCAGCCTAGATGGGTGCAGACCGTGTAGAGGGCCAGGATCCCCTTCTCGGTGCTCACCAGCCAGATCTTGGCATCGGTGAACTCCTTGGGGCCCTCGCTGACCCCCGCCAGCACATCCCC
>JAGHYO010000249.1 GCA_017743605.1 Thermoflexus sp.
CCTATCACGGAAGCTGACCAAGGCACTTAGGACATCCGAGCTGGCGTTCCTATGAACCCGGGGTCGGAACACGTCATCAGCGAAAGCGTTCAGACTTGCGGCGCGCCTGGAGAGCCTGCTGGACTTCCCGGGCGCACCCATCGGCATTCTTGTAAATTGTCCGCCCCCAGAAGGTCAGGACCAGCCAGCCCATGAGTTGAAGGCGGTTGCGCTTCCGAGCGTCGAGCTCAAGGGTTTCCGGCTCCCCGTGATAGGCATACCCATCGCAGTAAACCGCCACCTTCAGCTCGGGCCAGGCGAAGTCGGGAACGGTCAACAGCCCCTCGTCTCGTATCTCGTAGTCCCGTTGAAAATCGGTGATCCCCAGTCGTTCAAGGGCACCTCGAAGTATCTCCTCGATTTCCCCCTTCGGGTAGCGGCGAAAGGTCTCATCGGAGCCCTGAACCCGGGCTTTGAGCATCTCCGCCAGCCTCTGGCGGCTCACGCCGTAAGAAGCATGCTGGGGTACGACGGGGTCCAGGCTTGCCAGCTCCAGCAGGACGTCGCGCACGAGGTTCTTATCGAACAGCACATGCCAGGCCTGGTTGCGGTAGTGCTTGAGACAGAGGTAGCAGGCCCTGGCGCAATCATGCCCGTAGAGCGCCTGCTGCGCCGCCCGGGCTACCTCGGGGAGACGCTCCGCCATCTCCTCTAGGTAGCCTGCCCCGCCTGGCACTGTCTCGTAAAAAACAACCTGCTCGATCGGGGAGCCAAGAATGGGTCTTCGGACGAACACCCCCAGCTCCTCTGGCTCAAGTTGCAGTAGTCGACCCGCCCCAGTGCGCAAGGCTTCCGCAAGCGTGACGACCGTTGGAGACAGCACATGGCGTCCGACAGTTCTGCTGTCCTCCCACCCAGGCAGGCTCAGGACCAGGCAGTCAGCTTGAAAGCGGTGTGCCAGGACCAACGGGAAGGGCTCTCCTCTACAGAAGCGCGCGTGATAGTCCCGCCACTGCTGCACTTGCTTCGCATGAGCCGGATCCGTTGGCTCGTAGGGCAGGTGGCGGCCGCACTCGACACACAGCCAAAACCGCCGACCTTCTCCCAGCCTACCCTCTAAGGGTCCCCAGTTGGTGACCAAGATTTCGGCAAGGTTCAGGAGCTCAACGGGATGTAGGGGGTAAGGATACAAGCGGCATTGGAGCGCCGACCCTGCGATCAGGTACTCCCGCCGGTCGAAGACCAGTCTCTGACGCGACTCCTCCTCCGAGGTGATACGCAGGTTCTCCTCGGCCTCAAAGGCGTCCACGAAGACGACATCGACGGACGGCCCTAAAGCCGTGCCACAGCGGGGGCAGGCGTTTCGGCCGCTCTCCACGGCCTCATCGCACTCGGAACAAAAGTGAAAGGCCTCAAGCCGCCCGGCGGCCTCGGCGTCGCTTTGGGCCGAACCTGCCCTGCCTGGACCTCCGGGATAGAGCACTCGGATGGATCGCAGCTTGTGTCCATTAGCGTAAACAAAGTTGCCCGGGGCAAACTCCTCGATGGCGATGGCCGCCGCCCGATAGATGGTGGGTGTGTCGGACACGCCCGGATCGAGGCTGAAGGTGTCGAGGGGGAACTGATAGGCCGGAAGGACCTGCTGAGTCGCCAGGTAGTTCAGGATGTAGGCTCGCTCGGGGTCCTGAGTGATTTCATAGTAGGCACGCTTGCGCGCGGCGGCCTTCTTCTCGTCCTGCCGTGGAGACCCGATGGCGGAGTACTCTCGGAACTCGCGGTCGAGCTGTTCTATCCGTCGCCACCAGCGTTCCAGCACTCTCGTAAGTTCCTCTGCAAAGCCATTCACGAGCGCCTGCGCGTCCTCTTCGCCGTAGCGGCTCACCAGGCCGGCTTTGCGGTCATACTCTGTGACCCCAAGGATCGCCGCCACGAGCTGGTCCCGGCGTTCCTGGATCTCCCGGAAAAGGGGTTCCAGTTCCTCCCGTTTCCACCTGGTCGGGCGTTGAACGTCGTCCAGGAGGTCTTTCAGGAGGTAGGGGAGTTCGTTCTCAAGGTGAGCGAGCAGGTAGGAGCGCAGGTGGCGTAGGACGATCTTGGGGTTGTCGAGCCTCAGCCTCGGAGGGTCAAATCGTCCGGCCACGAACCATTCGGGTCGCTCGAAGGCGTGGCGGTCATGAGCTCCGCCGGCGCAGAAGGTCGAGACAAACCCGATCCGCAGCCGCCGGCCCGCACGCCCCACCCGCTGGGCGTAATTGGCCGGTGTCGGCGGGGCATTGCGAAGGACGACGGTCAGGAGCGGGCCGATGTCGACCCCGAGCTCCAAAGTGGGGGTACACACTAAGGCGTCTAGCCTGCCTTCTTTGAAATCCGTCTCACGGCGAGCCCGCTCCTCGCCGGAGATCTGGGCGCTGTGCTCGGCTACCGCAAAGCGGCGCGGGGGGCGCTCCAGGTAGAGGCGAACGTAGTAATTGTCTCGGTCCAAGGACGAAGGCACCAGTTGTCCGGTTTGACACTTGGGCGTCGGACATGTCGACAGCCAATAGGGCCGCCAGGTCTGGCAGGCGTTGCAGCGGTACCCCTGTTCGGCAAAGCGAAGCCGGATGCGGCGTGGGTCAATCTGGAGGATCTGCAATCCATGGGTGCGTTCGGCCGGGGGAATCGGGAACTTCCCTGTTACGTCAACCAGGATTTCGTACTCGAGGAGAAGGGGTATTACGGCGCGCAAGAACGCCTCCGCCGCCTCCCGATTGCCCAGCACCCGGGCTACCACCTTCTGTGTGGCCGTGAGCTGGCCTGCACGAGGATTCTCCTGGATGAAGCCCATGACTCGCCCCGCCCCACGCAGATGACCCGGTCGGTCCAGCGCAAAGGCCTTGGGGCTACGGTCCCGATCTGGGAAGCGCACGGCGTAGGGTTCGGTCTCGAGCTCCCGGTAGCGGCGTTTTCTGCTTGGGTCGATGTACTCGGTGAAGAAGGGCAGTGTCGTACCGGTTTCCGGACGACCGTCGTAGGCCACGGCCCGGTTCTTGCGCATCACATCCAGGACGGCTCGCACTAGGCACGCCGCCTCATCCGGGCGCAGCCTGGATTGTCGAGCTACGGCTACAAAACGTTCATCCTGTTCAAGCTCCTCAAGCCCCTCGTATTCCACCGCCACCAGACCCAGGTTCTCCAGGGAGGCACGCTGACGGCTGTAACGGGTGATCTCGTTGGCCGCCTGGTAGGCGAGGGCATCGAGCCAGAGTTCCTGCTCCGGTCGGGAGGGTCTCGGCGGGATAATCCCCAACTTCTTGAACCGGTCGAACAGGCGCTGGGGTAGCTCCGTGAGATACACCCCCGGCGGGCCGGCCTCCCGGATCTCGTGCGCCATGGCGTGGCGCAAGGCGAAGGTACGGTGCTTGTCGGAGGTGTAGCCGGCTTGATGGGCGGCGTCTTGCCGGTTGTCGGCGAAGATGAGCAATTTCCGGTCGTCTCCCTCCAGGTGGTCCAAGTGATGCGTGGCCAGCGCGGAGACGGTGGAAGCAGTGCCCGTCCGGAGCGGCGTGACGATATCGCCTCGCGTATAGATATCGCCGCAGGCCGGGCAGGTGCTGAGCTTGCCCCGGTGCATGAGCATCCGCACCGTAGCCTGGTTGCAGGATGGGCAACGCCCTCGCGGCTCCAGGAGACGGCCGCAACCGGGGCAGACGCCCACCTCCTCCAGTCTGCCCTCGGCCCGGCTCCTGCGCCGGTTGCGCCGCTCCCGTTCAGCCTCCGTGTCCTCTTCCTCCTCCTCGGCGTCTTCCGCTCCAGGGGCCTCCGGCAGTTCTCGGATCTCATGGGTTAGGAAGGCCGTGCGCTCGTCGCTGAAAAAGTCGCTGGTCCCGACGGGCAGGCTCTCATCCTCCCCTTCGAACCGAACCTTGACGAAATCCTGCCCACAGGTGCGGCACAGGGCCGCCGGCCACGCTACCGAACCACACTTCGGACACTCACTCCCGCCGTGAGGCACGAGCGTTCGACACTCCGGATTGAGACATAGGTGGACCTCGTAGACGCCGTGGAAGAAGGTATGGAGTTTGGGCCGCAGGCGCGGCGGATGTTCTTCGTCTCCCACGCTTCCGACGAGCAGATATGCCTCGATCTCCAGTCGGATCTTCTCAAGCGGGGCATCCCGCCTCTCCGGCAGCG
>JAGHYO010000250.1 GCA_017743605.1 Thermoflexus sp.
CGTCCTCTACACCGAGGACGACCGTTCCGCCGTCGGCATTGGCCATCGCCAGCAGGGCTTCCGCCACATCGCGCGCCACCTCTTTGATCGGGCGGGGACGAGGGTGCGTCCCTGACCGCTCATAGCAACTTTTGCGCTCCAGGAACTGTCCCTCGGGTTGCGTCTTCAGCCAGGTCCAGTCCTCCCCCATCTCAAGCTGTCCCTTTCCAGTCTTTGATGAGGACTTTGACCACGCCGGTGACGAGCTGGGCTGATAAGCGGGCAGCCGGGTTCTGAATGGGGTGCAGCCGGGGCGCATCCAGGGCGTTCTCCACCACGTAGAGCCAGTAAGCGTCCTGCAGGCGCTCGGCCATCTGCCACTCGTGGGGCGTGAGCTCCAGGGGGCCGGTGGTCGCGAAGGCCTTGACCTCGATGTAGCGCGCCCCTTCCGCCCCGTGGGAGACGATGTCGTAGCCGAGGAACTGCGCGCTCACATCCCGGGGCTCGCGCCCCTGCTGGCGCTCGTAGTCCATCGCCGCCTGCATGCCGGCCGCCTCCACCCGACGCTTGAGCTCCTCATCGGGCGGGAGGGGCTGCTCCGCCGCGCCCGCCGGCGGCAACGCCGGCGGGGAGGGCGGTTTGGACACGATGAGCGCGACGGCCTCCAGCTCCGGCTCCAGGATCAGGATGTCCCGCTCCTTTTCGAGCTCCTCGAGGCGCCTCTTCCTCTCATCCAGGAGCTCTTTCAGGCGCTGCTCCTCCTGGCGGATGGCGGCCTCCATGTCCTCGCCGGCCTCGCGGCGGCGGTGGTAGTCCCACAGCTTCTCCTGCGACTCGTGGATGAGCTGTTCATAGGAGGCCTCCAGCCAGCGCCGCTTGATGGCGCTCTCCCGCTCGCGCCGCGCCCGGGCTTCCGCTTGCAGCGCGCTCAGCTGATCCCGCACGCGCCGCTGGACCCGCTCGCTGGACTCCCGCAGGACGGCCGGTAGGTCCTCCGGCAGGGGACTGCCCCCGGGGAGGGGATCCGGCTCCTCCAGCTCCCAGAGCACGCGCGGGTCGACCGCCCGGATCTCGCCGCTGGGGAGATCGTGGAAGAGGGTGATGAGGCGCTCCAGGACCGGCCGGCCATGGCCATCCTGCAGCCGCGCCCGATACAGCCAGAGGCTCCCGCGGCGCCCTTTCTCATCCACGAGGATCGCCCGGACCGGTCGCTTCCGCGAGAGGAAGTGGTCGGCCAGGGCGTCCAGGAGGGGATGGCCGGGGGCGAGGAACTCGGCGTTGGCGCAGCGGGCGGTCTCTCGCTCGAAGGCCACCCGCAGGCCCCGCACGAAGGCCTCGTTTGACAAGCCGCGCTGCCTGAGGAACTCCCGGGGGATACTGAGGCGGAAGACCTTAGGATGGCGCCGGTCCTCGGCGAGCTGCCCACCGACGGTCCGCACGGCCAGGCGGGCGAAGCGTTCAACATCCCAGGGGACAAGCCGCCACAGGAGCGAATCGGACGCGTTCTTCTGGACGGCGGAGAGATCGATGTGGTGGCCGGCCAGGGCGTTCTCCTCCAGGGTCCGGCGGAACTCCTCCAGGCGCGCCTCCAGGTCCACATCGAGGACCCGCTCCAGCTGGGGCTCCTCCCCTTTGAGGATGGTCTGCATGATGAGCTCCTCCAGGCGGACGCCTTCCAGCAGGAAGTCGAGGACATCGTAGACGGTGTCGCCCAGGCGCTGGCGCATTCGCTCCAGCTTCTCCATGAGCCGCTGGAACACGTGTCCCTCGCGGGTCTCAGGGTAGAGCATGTTGAAGACGTAACAATCCCGCTTCTGGCCGTAGCGGTGGATGCGCCCCATGCGCTGTTCCAGGCGGTTGGGGTTCCACGGCAGGTCGTAGTTGATCATCAGGCGGCAGAACTGGAGGTTGAGGCCCTCACCGGCGGCGTCGGTGGCGACCATGACCTGCACTTCGTCCCGGAAGCGGCGCTCCTGGTCGATGCGGGCCTGGAGGCTCATCTGGCCGTGGATGATGGCGCAGGGGAAGCCCCACTCCCGGAACCGGCGCTCCAGGGCGCTTAAGGTGTCTTTGAATTCGGTGAAGATCAAGAGCTTCTCGTCGGGGTTGTGGCGGAGGTGCTCTTCCACCACCCGCCGCAGCTCCTGGGCCTTGGCTTCCTCCCCGGTCTTTTCGGCATCCAGGGCCAGGCGGATGAGCTCGTCCAGCTCTTCCAGCTCCTCCCGCAGCTCCTCCGGCGTTTGGGCGGCGGTGATCCCCTCCAGCCGTTCCTGGAAGCTCTCCCACTCCCCCGCGGTCATCTCCGCCAGGTCCTGCTGGACCTCCTCATCCCACTCCGGCAGCTCCTCCTCCTGCAGGCGGCGTTCCCACTCCCGGAGGAGGATCTGCAGCTTCGCCCTGCGGCGGCGCAGTGACTCCCGCACCGCGAAGAGGCTGGAGGACAGGCGACGCTGGAGTACGGTGAGAGCCAGGGCCACGTTGCGGCTGCGCCGGTCGGTCTTGCCGGAGACGGCGGCATACCAGCGGCGCACGTAGGCGGTGACCGCTTCATACAAGTGCCTCTCCGTCTCGGTGAGCGAGACGCCAACGCTTTTGACCTCCCGCCGGCGGAAGAGGGGTCTTCCTTCCAGATCGGTGACCTGCTCTTTGGTGCGGCGCAGCACGAAAGGGAGCCCTTCGGACCGGGCGGCCTGCTTGAGCTGCTCCGGATCGGCGAAGAGGCGAGGCTCCAGAAGGCTCAGCAGCAGGAAGTAGGCGTGGTCGTCGCCCTTATGGGGCGTGGCGGTGAGGAAGAGCATGTGAGTGGTCCGGGCGGCCAGGGCCTCGCCCAGCTGGTAGCGCTTGGTCTTGTAGATCTTCTGCCCGTAGCGGGTGGCGGAGAACTTGTGCGCCTCATCCACGATCACCAGGTCCCAGAGCTGGCGGGCCAGGACCTCTCGGACGTCCTCCTGCCGGGCCAGGTCCATGGAGACCAGCACCTGGGGGTTGCGGTGGAAGAAGTCGGTGGAGTAGAGGTTGTTCAGGATATCGCGGCGCAGGGGGACGAAGTCCTCGCGGAACCAATCATTCATCTCCCGCTGCCACTGATCCTGCAGGTGGGCGGGCACCACCAGGAGGGTGCGACGGACCACCCCGCGGGCCTTCAGCTCCTTGAGCACGAGGCCCGCCATGATGGTCTTGCCCAGGCCGGGGTCGTCCGCCAGGAGGAAGCGGATGCGGGACATGGGGAGGATGTGGCGGTAAACGGCGTCCACCTGATGGGGCAGGAGGTCCACCTGGGTGACGCTGACGGCGTAGTGGGGATCGAAGGCATGGGCCAAGCGCATGCGAAGGGCCTCGGCGAAGAGCAGGAAAACGTCGCGGGGGATGGCGCCGGAGGCGAAATCCTCCCAGAGGGCGGGGATGCGGCGCACCCGGCGGGCCAGCTCCTCCCGGCTCAGGACCAGCATCTCCGCCCGCTTGGAGGGGTGGAAGATGACCCCCACCACCAGGCGAGCCCCCTCGTCTTCGAGCTTGAAGACCTCAGCCTCTTCGGGGTAAGGTTCAATCCGGATGCGATCGCCTACTTGGAACATCCTCACCTACACCACTGCTTGAATCCGTCCAGAGCGAAAGCAACTTCATCTTCACCTACCGAGACCAGGCGCTCATTGACTCTCACAATCCACTGGACAAGCCGAATCCATCCCAACCCTCGGGAGCGCGCGGCACCAATCGCGTAGCCCGCCTTGGCAGCCAAAAGGAGAAGGGCTGCGGCTTGAAGCGCCCTCTCTTGTGAATCCAACCACCCCTCGATTCGGGCACGCATCCGACTGTGCCAGGCAACCTCTGTGGAGAAGAGCCGCTCCTCATAGGCGGTCTTACGGTGCCGGCTCAGGGAGACATTCATACGCACATCCGTTGCCGCATCCTCCAAGATGGCATCAGCGAAGCGTATTGGCGAACGCAGCCGCGGGGCACCGAACACCTCGCAGACTGGGCAGGCACCACAGACGGTATCCGCACGAGAGCTGTCGCAGATATTCAGTCCGAACCCTCGCAGAATACGCTCCGCAGCCTCCCGAAGCCATCCTTTGAGTGTCGTTGCCGGCACAATTGGTTTCGTGCCATAGTAGATGAGGCACTCCTCGACAAGCTCACTGCGGAAGAGCTTGCGTACCTCGTC
>JAGHYO010000251.1 GCA_017743605.1 Thermoflexus sp.
GTGCAGTTAGGCGATTGGCTGGCTGAAGCGGGCGATAAAGATGGTGCCCTGGCTGCTTATCGCCAGGCCCTGGCGTGGAAGCCGGGGGATGAGGGGATAGCGGCGAAAATCCGGGCGCTGGAGGATAGTCAAGAATAATGCGCGTGCTGGTGACCGGCTGCGCCGGCTTCATCGGATGGAAGGTCTCCGAATACCTGCTCGCCGCCGGTTATGAAGTGGTGGGCGTGGATAATCTGAACGACGCCTACGATGTGCGCCTCAAGCGGTGGCGCCTGGCCCGGCTGGCGGAGCGGCCGGGATTCGCCTTCCGCCCGGCGGACATCGGCGATCGCCTCGCGATGGAGCGGGTGTTCCGGGAGGACGGGCCTTTCGACGCCGTGATCAACCTGGCCGCCCGGGCCGGGGTGCGCCAGTCCGTGGAGAACCCATGGGTCTACTATGAGACCAACGTGATCGGCACGCTGAACCTGCTGGAGCGGTGCCGGGGGTTCGGGGTGAGGAAGTTCATCCTGGCCTCCACCTCCAGCCTCTATGGGGCGAACAACCCACGGCCTTTCCGGGAGGATGCGAACACCGACGGCCCCCTTTCCCCTTACGCGGCCTCCAAGAAGGCGGCCGAGACCCTGTGTTACACGTATCATTACCTTTACGGCCTGGACATCACGGTGCTGCGCTACTTCACCGTCTACGGCCCGGCCGGCCGGCCCGACATGAGCGTCTTCCGCTTCATCCGGTGGATCGCGGAAGGGGAGCCCCTCCACCTCTACGGCGACGGGTCCCAATCGCGCGACTTCACCTATGTGGACGACATCGCCGAGGGCACCCTCCGGGCGCTTCAACCCATGGGCTATGAGATCATCAACCTGGGCGGCGACCATCCGGTCTCGCTGCGCGAGCTGATCGCGCGGATGGAGGACCTGCTCGGGCGCAAGGCCCGGATCGTACAGGGGGAGCGGCACCCGGCCGACGTCCCGGCCACCTGGGCGGACATCTCCAAGGCCAAAAGGTTGCTGGGCTGGGCGCCCCGCACTCCCCTGGAGGAGGGCCTGCGCCGGACCGTGGCGTGGTATCTGGCAAACCGGGATTGGGCCAAGGAGATTGATCTGCCATGAGCCAGGGGCTTCCGCGACAGGTGTGCGTGGTCGGTTTGGGTTACGTGGGGCTGCCGCTAACGGTCGCCTTCGCCCGGCACCTCCCCACGGTCGGCTTCGACATCGATGCGCGGCGGGTGGCCGAGCTGGAGCGCGGCTACGACCGCAACGGGGAGGTGCCTCCGGAGGCGCTGCGGGCGCCCCGTCTGCGTTTCACCGCCGATCCCGAAGCCCTGCGGGAATCGGATTTCATCATCGTCACGGTGCCCACGCCCGTCGACCGGGCCAAGCGGCCCGACCTCTCCCACCTGACGGAGGCCAGCCGCCTGATCGGGCGGCGCCTTCAGAGAGGGGCCACGGTGGTCTACGAGTCCACCGTATATCCGGGGTGCACGGAGGAGGTGTGCATCCCCATCCTCGAGCGGGAGTCGGGGCTTCGGGCCGGCATAGATTTCAAGGTGGGTTACTCGCCGGAGCGGATCAACCCGGGGGATCCGGAGCACGGCCTGGAGAACGTGGTCAAGGTGGTGGCCGGCCAGGACGCCGAGACCACGGAGCGGCTGGCGCAGGTTTACGGGCTGGTGGTGCGGGCGGGCATCTACCGGGCGCCGGACATCCGCACGGCCGAGGCCGCCAAGGTGATCGAGAACGTCCAGCGGGACCTCAACATCGCGCTGATGAACGAGCTGGCCATGCTGTTCCACCGCATGGGCCTGAACACGCGGGAGGTGCTGGCCGCCGCGCGGACGAAGTGGAACTTCCTGCCCTTCGAGCCCGGGCTGGTGGGGGGCCACTGCATCCCGGTGGACCCCTACTACCTCACCCACAAGGCCCAGGAGCTGGGCTACCACCCGGAGGTCATCCTGGCCGGGCGCCGCATCAACGACGCCATGGGGCGCTACGTGGCGGAGCAGACGGTCAAGCTCCTCATCCGGGCCGGGAGGCCCGTGCGCGGGGCCCGCGTGCTGGTGCTGGGGGTCACTTTCAAGGAGAACGTGCGGGACGCCCGCAACTCCCGGGTGCTGGACCTGGTGCAGGAGCTGGAGGGATACGGATGCGCGGTGGACGTGCATGACCCCTGCGTCGGCGAGGTCGATCGGGAGCGCCTGGGCCTGAACTTTGTGGACGATCCTTTTGAGCGCCGTCCGGAGGGCTACGACGCGGTGGTCCTGGCCGTGCCCCATCGCGCCTTTCGGGCGCGCGAATGGGCGGCTTACCTGGCCCTCTTCGGCGACGCCCGGCCGGGCGTGTTCGTGGACGTGAAGGGGGTCTTCCGGGAGGCCGCGAAGAGCCAGGGCAACCCCCACGAGGTGATATACTGGAGCCTGTGAGCTCGGATCGGGGGGCGGTCCTCATGCCGAGGGCGTTGATCACCGGCGGCGCGGGCTTCATCGGCTCCCACTTGGCGGAGGCCCTGCTGGAGCGGGGCTGGCGGGTGGAGGTCATCGATGACCTCTCCACCGGCAGCATCCGCAACATCGAGCACCTGAAAGGCCGCCCCGGCTTCTCCTATGTGCTGGACACGGTGATGAACCGCCCGCTGATGGCCGAGCTGGTGGATCGCGCCGACGTCATTTTCCACCTGGCGGCCGCCGTGGGGGTGCGGCTCATCGTGGAAGCCCCCGTTCATACCATCGAGACCAACATCAAGGCCACGGAGGTGGTCCTGGAGCTGGCCGCCCGCAAGAAGAAGCCGGTGTTGCTGAGTTCTACCTCCGAGGTCTATGGGAAGCTCAACAAGGAAAAGTTCAGCGAGGAAGACGATCTGGTGCTGGGGCCCACCTCCCGGTCCCGGTGGTGCTACGCGGCCTCCAAGATCATCGACGAGTTCTTGGCCAAGGCTTACTGGAAGGAGAGGAAGCTGCCGACGGTGGTGGTGCGGGTGTTCAACACCATCGGGCCCCGCCAGACGGGCCAATATGGGATGGTGGTCCCCCGCTTCGTGCGCCAGGCCCTGAGGGGGGAGCCCATCACCGTCTACGGCGACGGGACGCAGCGGCGCTCCTTCACCTGGGTCGGGGATGTGGTGGAGGCCATGATCCGCCTCATCCAGGAGCCCCGGGCCTACGGGGAGGTCTTCAACGTGGGCCACACGGAGGAGATCTCCATCTACGAGCTGGCCTGCCTGGTGAAGGAGATGACGGGGAGCGACTCGGAGATCGTCTTCGTCCCCTATGACCGGGCCTATGAGGAGGGGTTTGAGGACATGCCCCGGCGGCTGCCGGACCTCTCCAAGATCCAGGCCCTTATCGGATACCGCCCCACCATGACGCTCCGGGAGATGCTGGCGCGCATCATCGCCTACGAGCGAGAGCAGTTGAGGCTGGAGGCCGTGTGAGGATTCTGATCGTGACGGGGATCTTCCCTCCCGATATCGGAGGGCCCGCCACCTATGTCCCGCAGATCGCCGAGGGGCTGGCCCAGCGGGGGCATGCGGTGACGGTGGTCACCTTAAGCGACCGCCTCGACCATGAGGACGGCGTCTATCCCTTCCGGGTGATCCGCCTCCCCCGCCGGGCCTTCAAGCCCTGGCGGATGGGGCGCACGGTCCTCGTTCTGCTCCGTCTGGGGCGCCGGGCCGATGTCCTCTTCGTGAACGGGCTGGCCCTGGAGAGCGCCCTGGCGAACTTCGTTCTCCGGAAGCCCCTGGTGATGAAGGTGGTGGGGGACCTGGCCTGGGAGCGGGCCACGGGCCGGGGCTGGACGGCGGACGACTTCGAGACCTTCCAGAGGCGGCGTTATGGGTTGTGGATCGAACTCCTCAAGGCGTTGCGGTCGTGGTGGACCCGGCGGGCGGACCGGGTCATCGTGCCCAGCCGGTATCTCGCGCGATGGGTGGTGGGTTGGGGTGTGCCGGCGGAGAAGATCGTCGTCATCTACAACGCCGTGGAGCCGGTGGACGGCGTGGAGCCCCTGCCCGTTCCGCTCAAGACGCCCATCAAGGCCGTCACGGTGGGGCGGCTCATTCCCCTGAAGCGGGTAGACGGGTTACTGGAGGCGTTGAAGGAATTGCCCGACCTGGGCCTGGTGG
>JAGHYO010000252.1 GCA_017743605.1 Thermoflexus sp.
GCCGCAGGTCCACATTCCCCACGTCCGCAGGCCTGCCGCAACCGCCCGTCCCGAACGGCGCTCTCCCCCTCCCGCACCCCGACCAGCATCACGGCGTTGGGGTCTCCCTGCTCGGCAGCCCTTCGCATGGGGCGGACCTTGAGCCGGTCCGTGCACCAGCGGAAGCGGAAGGAGGGGACCGGATAGCCTTTCCCCAGCACCAGGACCCAGAAGGTCTGATCCGGCGGCGGGCGAAGGCGCCGGACCCGCAGGGGGAGTCCTTCGGCCTCCGCCAGCGCCTCCGCATGCGCGAGCATCCCCTCCGCATGGCGGGCCATCGGGGGGATCTCCAGAAGGGTGTCGGCGTAGAGGATCTCCAGGGAAACGCCGGCCGGGCGCTGCCGGCGCAGGAACTCGACGGCCAGAACGAGGACGGTCGTGGAGTCTTTGCCGCCCGAAAAGGCCAGAAGCCAGCGGGGCGTCTCCCGCAGGCCCTCCAGAACCTCCCAGGCCCGCCTCACCGCCTCATCCAGACGATCCGTTCGAGGTTCCGGCCTCATCCCTGGGCCCCTCCATATCGGTTGTATGTTCCCTCAAACATTTCTCTCGCCCTCACCCCAATCGCTCCACCGCCGCCTCCAGATCCCACTCAGAGGGGCGAGTGTAGCGGGCGGTGGTGTTGAGAGACTCATGTCCCATCAGCTCGGCCACCGTCACCAGATCGGCCCCCGCCTCCCGCAAGAGGCGCGTGGCGAAGGTGTGGCGCAGCGTGTGCGGGTGGGCGCCCTCCAGCCCAGCCCTCCGGGCGCAGGCGGTCACGATGCGCCACACCCCGGACGGGGTGAGGGGGCCGCGGCGCCCGATGAACAGAGCATCCTCCGGGACGGACGGGCGAGCCGCCAGCCACTCCCGCAGCGCCTCCCGGGCCTCGGCGTTGAGCGGCACCTCTCGAACTTTCTCTCCCTTTCCCCGCACGACGATCTTCCCCTTGCGCTCCGATAGGGTCACATCCGAAAGGCGCAGGGCGCAGAGCTCCGAGGCCCGCAGCCCGGTGTGGGCCAGCAGCAGGATCACCGCGCGGTGAAGGGGATTGGGGGAGCGCCGCGCCTCCCGCAGCAGGCGCCGCAGCTCCGCCTCCGAGAGCGCCTTCGGGGCGGCGCGCGCCTGGCGGACGCCCGAAAGGCGCGCGGCGGGGTTGGAGGGGATCTCGCCCCGAGAGACGAGGTAGGCGAAGAAGGCCCGCAGGGCGCTGACGCGCCGGTTGATGGTGGCTGGCGCGCGGCGTCGAACGGAGAGGAGGTGCTGGCGGTAGTCGCGCAGGTCTTCCGGAAGGGTCGCCTTCGGGTCGAAGGCCTCGCCGTAGCGGCCCTCCATCCAGGCCGCGAAGTCGGCGAGGTCCTTGCGGTAGCCCGCGAGGGTGCGCGGGCTTCTTCCGGCCCGCGCCAGGTCCTGGAGGAAGGCCTCGATCAGGGGGTGAAGCGGGCACATGCCTCGGCCTCCGGAAATTATCTTGCGAAAGTTTGGGGGGATAAGGCCCTTCCAGATCGGCCTCCAGGGTAGGGGATCCGGGGGCTTTTGTCAAGTCAAGGGGCCTTGGATTGCGAAATTATCTTGCGAAAAGCCGCGCTCGCGCGAAGCGGAAGACCGGCCCTTCGGTTCGGCGGAGGCGGCTACGTGGAGGTCGGCGGCGCTTCGCCGAAGCCCCGGATCCGCCGCAGGCAGCCTTGAGGCAGTTGACAGGATAGAGGTCCAGAGTAGAATCATGACCAAACTGAGGACCTAAGGCGCTGGAGACGGTCGTGGCGCGCCTTCTGAAGCAAACGAGGGCTGTGTGCATCAAGCTCTTAACAAATCCCATGCTCGGGCCCCATCGGCGGTCTGGGCGGAGGCTGTGCTGTAGCTGATTACGACCTGCCATGCGCATTGTGAAAGTCCCCAGGCTGCCGTCGGGCGTCTGGGGACTTTGTTTTACAGGCGAGGCGGACGGAAAAGAAGAGCCGCCCGATGCGTGGGGGCGCATCGGGCGGCGGGAGCAGGGCGACACGCCCTGACAGGACATCCCCAATTATACCACTGTAGGCCACGCCCTGCTCCCCTCCTTTCCGTCCGCGGAAAGGAGGATCCCATGGATCCAGACCTCTTCATGGGCGGCGGGCAGGGCGAGCTGCTCCGCAAGCCGCCGCTTCTCTCTCCAGGGGAGCGGGAAGCCCGTCTGTCCTGGAAGGCGGAAGCCGCTCGCCTCCTGGACGAGGTTCTGCCGTGGGGAGAGCGGAAGCGGCTGGCCCGGGCCATCGGTATCTCGCCGCAGGAGCTTTCAGCGCTCCTGAATCCCCGGAGCCCGCGGGCGCCCCATGTGGACACGGCGTGGGGGATTGCGGCCTATCTGCGCCGCCGGGGCGTGCCTGCTCCTCTGATCCAGGAGCTCGCCGCCTGCCTGATCATGGCCAGCCCGGAGCGGGCGGCGATTCTGTGGGATGCGGGAGTCCCCGAGAGCTGGACGCCGGCGGAGCTGGTCGAGGAGGTCGACGGCCTGCTGCTCTTTTCCGGCCGGGAGCCCCGCTATGACCTGCGCCTGGAGCGGGCGATGCATCTGATCGGCGTCCTGGAGGAGCTGGCCTCGCGGCTGTCCCCCCGCGATCCGTGGGCCCCCCTCGTCCGAGCAGCGCAGGCGGTGGTGTGGGGCTTCATGGCCGGAATGGCCAATGGGCTGGACCGGCTGGAGCAGGCCCTTCGTTGGGGAAGGATGGCCCGCCGGCTGGCGGAGGGACTGCTGGAGCGGGAGACCCTTCTGGATCCATGGATGCGGCGCCGCCTGGGGGATCGGATCTACGCCGTCGGCCGCTGGATCCTCTGGTCGCTGGGCGGCGAGTGCTCCGCCTACTACAACCTCGGCTGCCCCCGCTATGCGCTGGAAGTCCTGGAGCGGAGCGTCCGATGGGATGATCGGCTGGCTCGGGAGGAGGCCTGCGCGCCGCTTTATCCCGAGTTCCGGGAAGGGCGGGTTATCGCCCGCCTCGCCTACGCCTCGGCGGCCGATGGACTCTCCTTCCGGGAGATCCGGGAGCTTTACCGGGCCGGCGACCGGTTCGTGCAGAGCGGCGGGCCGTCCCACCCCGATTCCTTCGACGCCGGGCTGAGGCGCTACGCGGCGTGGGCCGTCCTGCGGGGAGGGTCCGCCTCCCGGCCCGCCCGGCGCTGGGCCCGCGGGCTCCTGGATCCCGTCCTTCAGAGGCGGATGACTCTGGATCCCCTCGGCCGGGTGCTGGTCCTGCGGGCCTGGGGAGAGCTTCGGTGGCAGGACGGCAAGCGGGAGGAGGCCTTCGCCGCCATTCGGGAGGCGATCCGGGAGGCGGAGGCGGCGCGCCTGTTCAACCAGCTGGCCAAGATCCGGCGGGACTGGGGATCCCGGCCACCAAAATGAAAGTTTCGCGGATCCCGCCATGGGCATCCGCGCCCCCTGCGGACCGGATTCTTCAACTTCCCAATTCCGCTCCTCTCCCGGGCGATATGATGAGCGGCGGAATCCCGTGAAAGGAGGAGGACCGCATGGGCAGCTGGAAGCGTGAGCAGCTGGAGGAAGAGTGGGGCTTCTTCGGCCACTCGTGGAAGTCGAGGTGGAAGGACGACGAGGGCCATCAGGTCACCGGCCGCGGATCCACTCCCGAGGAGGCGGAGAAGGACGCCTTAAAGCGCATTGAGAAGCACGAATACGACTCCGGCTGCCTGGTGACCACCGCCTGCGTCCGATGGGCGGGGCTGCCGGACGACTGCCGGGAGCTGACCCTGATGCGCCATCTGCGGGAGGAGCATGTGCGCCGGCGGCCGGATGGGGCGCGCATTCTGGAGATCTACGCCGCCCTGGCGCCCCGGCTGATCGACCGGATTGAGGCCTCTCCCGACGCCGACGCCGTCTGGGCGCGGACCCTGGCGGCCGTCCGCCGGGCGGCCGATCTGGTGGAGGCCGGGCGGCTGCCGGAGGCCTTCGCCATGGCCTGGGCGGAGTTCCGCCGCCTCTGTCGGGAGCGGCTCGGGATCGATCTGGATTCGTAATGCGGGAGTAGGAGGGCGAGATGGAGGATCCGTCCGCAGCGCCGGATCCTCCATCTCGC
>JAGHYO010000253.1 GCA_017743605.1 Thermoflexus sp.
TGCCGATCTCCAAAAGGAAATCCTCCGCTTCCTCGACCGTGGGGAGGGGCGGCATGGGCTCGGGAGGTGGCGGGGCGGGTGCCTTCCGGAGGAAGGGATAGCCCAGGCGCTCCCGCTGTTGCAGGTAGAGGGTGGCCACCTGGCGGGCCAGCTCCCGCATGCGGGCGAAGTAGCGGGCGCGCTCGGTGACTCCGATGGCCCCCCGGGCGTCCAGCAGATTGAAGGTGTGGGAGCAGCGCAACACGTAGTCGTGGGCCGGGATCACCAGGCCGCGGGCGATGCAGGCACGGGCCTCGGCTTCGTAGTGCTGATACAGCTCCCGGAGCCGCTCGATGTCGGCCAGCTCGAAGTTGTACACGCAGTGTTCGACCTCCGATGTCTTCAGGATCTCTCCGTAGGTATGGGTGCCGTCCCAGTCCAGATCCCACACCGAGGGGACCCCATGGAGGTAGAAGGCGATGCGCTCCAGCCCGTAGGTGATCTCCACCGCTACCGGGTCCAGGGAGAGGCCGCCGGCCTGCTGGAAGTAGGTGAACTGGGTGATCTCCATCCCATCCAGCCAGACCTCCCAGCCCAGTCCCCAGGCGCCTAGGGCAGGGGACTCCCAGTTATCTTCCACGAACCGGACGTCATGGCGGCGGAAGTCGATGCCCAGGGCGCGCAGGCTCTCCAGGTAGAGCTCCTGCGGGTTGCCGGGGTCCGGCTTCAGGATCACCTGGAACTGGTGGTGGAGCTGCATCCGATTGGGGTTCTCCGCGTAGCGGCCGTCCGCGGGCCGGTAGGAGGGCTCCACGTAGGCCACCCGCCAGGGCTCGGGGCCCAGCACCCGCAACACGGTGGCCGGGTTCATCGTGCCGGCTCCCACTTTCTCACTGTAGGGCTGCCAGATCAGGCAGCCCTGCTCCGCCCAGAACTCCTGCAGCCGGAGGATGATCTCCTGGAACGAGAGCGGACGTCGAGGCGCCATCCTGCCTCCTCTCCTGGGAATAAAAGGCGATGGGCGCGCGGGGGCGCCCACCGCCTCATTATCGCATAGCCCCGGCGGCAGGGAGGAGGGACTTACGCCGCCCCGAACTCCTGCCGCAGCGGCTCCGCGGCCTGGCGGATGGAGCACAGCTTGCGGAAGGCCACCTCCGGGGTGGCCACCGGGCGCTCGGCGAAGGTCCCGAAGCCGCAGTCCGGGTTCAGGAAGATCTGCGAGGGTTCGAAGTAGTTCAGGGCCTCCTTCACCCGGGCGACGATGAACTCAGGGGGCTCGATCTCGGCGGTGCGCGGGTTGACCACCCCCAGGCCCAGCTCCCGCTTCTGCCGGCACTCCCGGAAGACCTCCAGGTCGCCGGCCCGCGGGGTGGCGAACTCCAGCACCCACTGCTGCACCCGCATGGCCTCCAGGGTGCCCAGCAGCGGCCGGTAATCCCCGGTGAGCAGCGCCTCCTCCCGCGTGGTCCAGTTCCCCCGGCAGATGTGGACGCCGATGCGCACCCCTTCCACGCCCAGCACCACCCGGTTGATCAGCTGGGCGGCCCATGCCAGCTCCAGCTGGGGGTCCTCCCCCGCGGCCGAGAGGGAAGCGCACATGAAAGTGCGGCTGTGGACCGGCGGCTGGAACACCACCTCGGTCAGCACCGGCTCGTCCAGCTGGATGAAAGCCGCTCCCGCGTCCCGCAAGCGCAGGATCTCCTCCCGCAGGATGGCCACCACGTCCTGGGCCAGATCCTCCCGGGTGGGGTAGACGCGGTCGGAGAGGCCCTGCACCCACATGGTGCGGGTGAGCAGGTAGGGGCCCGGGAGGGGGATCTTGATCGGCCGGTCGGTGTGCCGACGCAGGAACTCCAGCTCGTCCAGAGCCAGGGGCATCTTCAGGCGGATCTTGTCCACTGCCACCGGGGTCTTGATGGCGTAGGCCGGGACGTCCAGCTGGCGGAGGATCTGCTCGAAGTAGGATTTGTCCTCCGCGTAGTCATACATCTCGGCCACGCTCATCATGCGGACCCCTTCCAGCTTCTCGACGACGAAGGAGTAGAAGTTGTCGCGGCGCTGTTCGCCGTCGCTGACGATCTCCACGCCCGCCTCCTCCTGGGCCCGCAGGGCCTCCAGGACGGCGCGGTCGGCGATCTCCTGAAATTCCGAATACGAGAGCTGGCCGGCGTGGCGCTTGCGCAAGGCCTCCAGCAGCCATGGCGGCCGCGGCCAGCTGCCCACCACCGTCACCGGAAAGAGCGGCAATCCGTTGCGCGCCATCGTTCCCTCCTGAACTTGGATATGGATCGAGGTGCGGAAACCCCGGCTGTCTCCCTCAGCAGGGCATCCCGCCGCGGGACCCTGAAGCGCTCTCCTCCGTTTCGGGGGAATACCGGAACCACCAGCCCGAGACGGTGGCGATCTCCGTGCGCAGGGCCACCGGGCGGGTGAAGGTGTTGCCGACGGGGGAGGTGGCCACCGTTTCCTCCCACAGGGCCTGTAGCTTCTCCTCATCGGCGTCCGCGTCCACGTAAGCCTTGGCGATGACCTCTCCGTAGCCGGGGTGGCCCTCCCCTTCGAAGCCCAGGAAGCGGAGCAGGTTCTCGATGCGTCCCTCCAGGGCCACCTCCAGGTTCCGGACGGCGATGCCGCGGCGGGTGGCGTGGAAGACGAAGCCCAGGCCCAGGCAGGCCCCCAGCGCTCCCAGAGCATACTCCAGGGCGCTCAGGCCCGCCTCTCGCCCCGAGCGATCCACCGACTCATCCACCGTGAAGGATTGGTTGCGGATGTAGACCCGGCCCCGCAGGCCCTCCTCCCACCGGAAGCGGGCCCAGCGCCGGGGCTGGACCGCCTCCGGGCGAGCCCGGACTTCTTCCAGCATCTGTTGCAGAGCCTCCAGATCGACGCCGTTTAGCGAAGCGCTCATCCCGGGTGCCTCCTCTTGAATCGGATCGTCCGCCTCAAGCGGCCGTCGCCCGACGGAGCTCGGGCCGCAGGGTCACCGGGCGGGCCAGCGTGTTGCCCACCGGCGAGGTGACCACCGTCTCCTCCCAGATCGCCCGGAGGGTCTCTTCGTCGGCGTCGGCGTCCACATAGGCTTTGACGATGATCTCGCGGTAGCCCGGGTGCCCTTCCTGGCTCAGCCCCAGGAAGGTGAGGATGTTATCGATCTCCCCCTCCAGGGCGATCTCCAGGTTGCGGAGAGGGATCCCACGTTTGGTGGCGTTGAGGACGAAGCCGACGGTGAGGCAAGCCCCAAGGGCCCCCAGCACATATTCCACCGCGTTGGGGGCCTCGTCCTGGCCCACCAAATCGGCGGGTTCGTCCACCACAAAGGAGTGGTTCCGGATGTAGGCCCGTCCCTTGAACCCTCCCAACCAGCGCACCCGCGCCGTCCAGCGGTTCAGGGAGCGGGCGGCCTCCCGATCCGCCTGCACCTGCGCGCTCAGCTGCTGCAGCTGCTCCACATCCAGGCCGTTCAGCACCAGTCCCATGGGAAACCTCCTCAAAAGGGTGTGAATGGGCGTTCCCGGAGAACGGATCCAATGCGTGGATGGGGAGAAGCGGGAGCAGGAAGGGGAAAAGCCGGCCGGTCCGGGGATCTGCGGGATCAACCCCCTCCTGACCCCCGCGGCGGACACCTGCAGTTCGAAGGGAGAACCCGAAGCGGATCGATCCCCGACATGCCCGGTCCCTCCGAGATCGGCGCGCTCCGGCCGGCGATGTGTTTTCATGATACACGCAGGAGCCCTCTACCTGTCAACTCGGGCCCAGCCGGCATCGCTTCTCCCCATCCGCCGATCGACCGGCTTAAGCCTTGCATTCGGGGCTGCACGATCCCGCGTGGGCCTGTATCTCCATCTGCGAGCGCCGCCCCACGGACAGGAAGGCCCATAGGTTTCCTCATCCCGGATCTCTATCCGCTATAATCCACTTAGGCGAATGGGAACCGCAGAAGGAGCACGGTCTTCTTGAACCGGAGGTGGGGATGGGGATCCGGCTGGATCTGCTGCATCGGGTGACGGATGAGGAGCTGTGGGCGCTTTCGGAGCGCAACCCGGGCTATCAATTCGAGCGCACCGC
>JAGHYO010000254.1 GCA_017743605.1 Thermoflexus sp.
CGCAGGATCTTCCCGGTTTGCAGGAAGTGCCAGATCCGCTCCTGGGTCTTGGGCTCGCCGCACAAGGAGAGGAAGGCCTCCCGCTCCAGGTCCAGGAAGTGCTCTTCATCCACCCATATGGGCTCGGAGTGGTCGCCCCCGCACAGCACGTAGGCCAGCTTCTCCCCGATCCGGGCATCGTGTTCGCTGATATAGCGCGCCTCCCGCATCTGCCAGACGCCGATGCGCAGCGCAGCCAGCAGATCCCGCCCGGCGGCGTAGAGCTTCGCCTTCGCTGGAGGACGGTAGCCGGGCTCCGCCAGGTGCAGCACCTCGCCCTTGGCCTCACGGAGCAGGAAGTCGGGGTTCATCACGATGCGGTCGGCCTCGCTCAGGAAGCCCAGGGCCCGCCCCTCCTCGGCGCTGGTGGCCACCTTCGCCATGCCGATGGTCTCGAAGATCCGCTGCAGGAAGGGAAGCGGATCAGCGTTCTCCGTCTGCATGGCGGGGGTGAGCACGCGCCGGATCATCTCCTTGCACCCGCCGCCGGCCGGGATCAGGCCCATCCCGACCTCCACCAGTCCGATGTAGGTCTCCGCCGAGGCCACCATGCGGGCCCCGTGCATGGCCACCTCCGCCCCGCCGCCCAGGGTCATCCCGAAGGGGGCAGTGACGATGGGTTTGTGGAAGTATCGCATGGTCATCATCAGACGCTGCATCGTCCGGACGCCTTGGTCGATGGCCTCAAACGTTCCCTGCTGGGCGGAGACGCCAATGACGAAGACGTTGGCCCCAGCGCAGAAGTACTCCCCTTGGTTGCCGATGACCATCCCCACCCAGTCCTCTCGATCCAGCCGCTCCAGCGCCCGCTCCATCATGGCGAAGATGTCGGGGTCCAGGGCGTTGGCCCGGGTGTGGAACTCCAGGCAGAGGACGCCGTCGCCCAGGTCGATCAGGCTGGCGCCGGGGTTGCGCTCCAGGACGCGGCCTTCGCTTTTGAGCTCTCGGAGGACGATCACCCGGGGATGGGGCTCCAGCCGGTGGTAAGCCCGCTCCCGGAAGTCGTAGCGGCCCAAGATCCGCCCGTTCTCATGCTGATAGAAGGTCCGGCCCCCGGCTGCCAGGAAGTCCTTCACCCATTCCGCCACCGGCCAGCCCCGGGCCTCGATGCGGGCGACGGTCTCCGCTACCCCCAGGGCATCCCACGTCTCAAAGGGGCCCAGCTCATGGTCGAAGCCCCACTTCATGGCGTTGTCCACCGCCACGATGTCGTCAGCGACCTCCGGGGCCACGTAGGCCGCGTAGGCCAAGTAGAAATCCAGGACGTCCCGGACGAACCCCCCGGCTCGGTCCTCCTGGGCGGCTATGAAGCGCAGCCGCTCCGGCAGATCCTCCATCTTCAACGCCTTGCCCACCGACTCCCAGCGGGGCTTCCTCGGGGGCTCGTATTCCAGCGTCTGCAGGTTCAGCGGCCAGTATTGGGTCCCCTCGGAGGCCTCTATCTTTTTGTAGAAGCCCTGGCCGGCCTTGTTCCCCAGCCAGCCCCGCTCGATCATCGCCGCCATGACCTGGTTCATCGGGGAATCCTGAACCAGGGGGACGAAGGGGTCGTGGCGCAGGGCAGCCGCGCCGTGCTGTCCCACGTGGGCCGCCACATCCAGGCCCACCAGATCCAGCAGGCGGAAGTGGGCGGTCTTGGGCCGGCCGATCAACGGGCCCATCAGGGCATCGACTTCCTCCACGGTGTAGCCCTGCTCGATGGCGTACTTGCCTACAAAGGCTCCGGAGAGGAAGCCGATGCGGTTGGCGATGAAGTTAGGGGTGTCTTTGGCCCGCACCACCCGTTTGCCCAGACGGAGCTCCAGGAGACGCTCCAGGGCGTCCAGGACCTCGGGCTGGGTAGCAGGACCCGCGATCAGCTCCACCAGCTTCAGGTAGCGCGGGGGGTTGAAGAAGTGGGCGCCGGCGAAATGGGCCAGGAACTCCCGGGAGCGTCCCGCGCCGATCTCCCGCAGGGGGAGCCCGGAGGTGTTCGTGGTGACGATGGCCTCCGGCTTGCGTACCGCCTCGATCCGGGCCATCACCTCCCGTTTCACCGCCAGATCCTCCACCACCGCCTCGATGATCCAGTCCGCCTCCCGCAGCCGGTCCCAGTGATCCTCGGTGTTCCCAATCCGGATCCAGCGGGCCCGGTCCTCCACAAAGAAAGCAGCGGGCTTCGCCTTCTTCGCCCGCTCCAGCCCCGCCCGCACGATCCGATTGCGGACCTCCGGGTGGTCCAGGGCGAGCCCCTTTGCCTCCTCCTCCGGAGTGAGGGATTTTGGGGGGACGTCCAGCAGGTCCACAGCGAAGCCGGCGTTGGCCAGATGGGCGGCGATGGCCCCGCCCATCGTCCCTGCACCGATCACCGCCACCCGTCGGATGGTGTAACCCATTGCAACCCCCTTCGAAAGGTACTCCACGAGTCATCCGTGCCGCACCTTGTGGGATTCCATAGATCATGCTCCGCCCAGGATCCGCATCAGCCACTCCCGGACCTGAGCCGCGGTCTCCTCGGGCTGCTCCATTGGGAAGAGATGTCCTCCGGGGATCACCGCGAAGTGCGCATCCGGCTTCAGGCGACGGAAACGGGCCTCGGAACCCGCGGTGAAGGTGTCCGTGGATGCGCCCCGCACCACCAGCGTGGGGACCGGGATGCGAGGGACGAACCGCCAGCCATCGTGGGGGACGTTCACAAAGATCTGTGTCTCCCACTCCGGGGGATAGGCCAGCACCACCTGACCGTCCGAAGCGGGAAGGAGGCCTTCCTCCAGGTAGCCTTCGAAGGCCTCCGGATGCCAGGTAGCAAACAGGGGGCGGGATCGCAGGTGGGCGGCGGCGGCCTCCCGGCTGGGCCAGGCCCGCCGGCGGCGCCGGGCGCGCCGGGCCAGGGGATGCAGGTGGGGTCCCAGGCCCAGCCACCGGATGATCCAGAACAGCGTCAGCACCTTCGGATCCATGAGAACGGGGTCCATCAGGACGATGGCCGAGAAGAGCTCCGGGCGCCGGACAGCGGCGACCATGGTGATCACTCCACCCATGGAATGGCCGATCCCGACCACTCCTCGCCATCCCCGGGCCTCAAAGGCGGCGATCAGGTCATCCGCCAGGGTATACCAGGTCACCCCATGTTCCGGCCGGGGCCGCTCCGGCCAAAGGGGGCGGGGGAGAAGGCTCACCCCATGGCCGACCTCCCCCAGGGCGCGCATGAACGGGCGATAGCAGGCAGGCGGGAACCCGTTGGCCACCGCTAGATGGAGAAGCGGCCCTTCCCCCCCGAAATCCCGCAGCAGCCCATCCCTCCTCATCCCAGCGCTTCCTCCACGAAGGCGCGCACCAGACGATCCCGCTCGGGGTGATATCCCAGCACGATGGTGTAGTGGGTGGTGCCAGGGACCTCCACGATGCGGACCTGAGGGATCACCTCCCGCAGCAGGCCCTCCTCGGCCTCGGTGAAGAAACGGTCATGGGGCCCGAAGGTGCCCACAGGGGCTTTCAGGAGGAGGGCCGGGCAACGGATCCGCCCGGCATACCCGCGCAGGCGCCCGTTCCAGATCGCTCCCATCTCCATGGCCTCCCGGGCCCCCAGCCGGGAGGGGAACTTCATTCGCACCCGGCCATCCGGCTTGCGGATCAGCCCGGCCTCCAGGACCGGCATCAGGCGCTCGTCGAACGGCTGGAGGAAGGGCATCGAGCGGACCAGCTCCCGGAAGGCCTCCAGGGAGGGCAGCTCCTCCACGCGGGCGTTCAGCACCTGGTTCAGGGATTCGGAGAACGCCTGGGAGGGGAGCGGCCCGCCATCAAACAGAACCAGCCCTCGCACCCCAGCCGGGTGCTCCGCGGCGACGGCCAGGCTGAGCATCGCGCCCAGGGAGTGGCCCATGAGCAGCGCCCCTTCCGGGGCCAGGGCCTCCAGCACCGCGGGGATATCCCGCAGGTGGGCCTCCAGGCCGTAGGCCTGGGGATCCTCGGGCTGCTCGCTCTCCCCCCGGCCCCGCAGGTCCATGCTCA
>JAGHYO010000255.1 GCA_017743605.1 Thermoflexus sp.
TGATCAGCACCTCATAGATCTCATCCATCGCCTGAAGCAGGCGTTCCGCCTCCTCAAAGCGGTCCTTCCGGATCAGATCCAGGGTGCGGCGGCGGAGCTCCGTGGCAGCCTCCGCCAGGCCGTTCAGATAGGCCGCCTCCGGGACGTTCAGCTCCCGCGGCCCAGGAAGGGGCTGCCCGGTGACAATGGCGTAAACCACCGAGGCCTCTATCCACTCCTTCAGCGCGTCCTGCGTATATCCAGCGTAGAGGAGATCCGGGAAAGGAGCAAGATCCGTCTGCAGGACAGAAACGGCCTGCTGGGCTTCGCGAAGCAGATGCTGGCCTTCCAGATATTCCTCTCGGTGAACCGCACGGACAGCCAGCGCACACAAGCGGGTCAGCTCCCGACAGCGCGCCAGCGCGGTGTCCCGGGCGATGTTCTTCGCCTCCAGGGCAGCATGGATCTCGCGGGCGATCCCTTCCAGTTCCTTTAGGAGCATCGACGTGCCCCCGTAAAGTTGTGCGGTTCACACATCGTGGGCCGGACGGAGGTCCTCGATCCCTGTCCGGCCCTGCATTCCCCCACCTGCCCAGACCTGCAGATGCGAGGAGGAAGGATTCATGCTTGTTTTCATTCCCGCTTCATGGCCTGCTCGCTTCAGAACGGGATCTCCTCCTCTTCCATCGAGCCGGGCTCCTCTAAGACCGGCTCCTCAGCCTCCACCGCGGGCGGTGCCTCTGCCGGCCGCGGCCCGATGAACACGATGCGGTTCGCCCGCACCTCGTAGACCGCCCCTGCCGTCCCGTCGGAGCGCCGGAAGATCCGCGGGTTCCCGGTCTGTGGGTCCGGCCGCAGGCGGCCCTCCACCAGCACCGGGCGTCCCTTCTGCAGGTATTGATTGGCGATCTCCGCCTGCCGCCCGAGGACCGACACCCGGAACCAGATCGTCTCCTCCCGGGGCTCCCCGCTGGCGTCCCGGTAGCGGATGTTGCTAGCCATCCGGAAGGAGGTCACAGGTGTTCCCTCCGGCGTGTAGCGCATCTCAGGGTCGGTTCCCAAATACCCGGCGATGATCAGTTTGTGATACATGGCCTCATCCTCCTTGCCACAGGTTTCCCTCACAGGAACATCGGCATCACCACGTGAACGAACGAAGGATCGCTGACCGGGAGCACCTTCACCGGCGATTGCGCGGTGGTCATCTCGAAGGCCACCCGGTCGCCCTCGATGGCCTCCAGCACGTCCATCAGGAATCGGACGTTGAAAGCGATCTCCAACCGGTTGCCCTCCACCAGGGCATCGATGGCCACCTTCGTTTCCCCTTTCTCCGGAGATCGGGATTGCAACAGAACCTGACCCGGGCGTCCCTCCTCCCCCGGCGTGAGGACCAGCCGGACCGCGTTTGAGGCCTCTCGGGCAAACACGCTGAGGGCCTTGCAGGCTTTCAGCAACGCCTCCCGGGGGACTTCCATCCGGGTCTCCCAGCGCTTCGGGATGATGGCCTGGAAATCTGGGAACTGTCCCTCGATGAGCTGGGAGAGCACCGCCGCCTGGCGGAGCCGGAAGCCCACCTGATTGCGTCCCCGTAATGCCATCATGGACACCGGTTCGGTCTCTCCCCGCAACAACCGACCTACCTCTTCGAGGGCGCTGGCGGGGACGATCACCGAGAAAGCGCCCTCGGGCACCTGCGCGGCGGGGAGGGTCTTGACGGAGAGCCGGTAGCCATCGGCCGCTGCCATGGCGAGGAGGGTCGTCCCTCCCGCGGGCTGCCCGGCGGGTCTCCCCTCCTCCCGGCGGATCAGAACCCCGGTCAGGATCGGTCGGGTCTCGTCCGTCGCCGCGGCGAAGGTCACCTGATCGATCGCCAGTCGGAAATCCTCCGGGTCCAGGGCGAAGCCGTCTCCCTCCAGCTCCGGGAGGATCGGATACTCCTCCGGATCCAGCCCCTTCATCGCCGTCTCATAGGCTCCGCACACGATTTGGAGGGTCCATGTCTCCCGGTCCACCTGGAGATGGATCGGCTCATCCGGAAGAGCTCCGATGAACTCCGTGAGGGGCTTCGCCGGGACCGTGATGCCGCCGGGCTCGGAGACGAGCGCCTCTTCCCATGTAATGATAGCCAGATTGAGATCCGTGCCGGCGACTTTCAACCGCCCGGGCTCGGCCTGCAACAGCACGTGCGTGAGGGTTGGCAAAGTGGCCCGGGAGGGAACCGCCCGGCCCGCCACCGACAGGGTACGCTCGAACGCTGACTGGGCGATGGTCACGTTCATCGAGGAAGCCTCCTGTGCCAGGGCTCTCCGAGCCAAAGAGGCTGGAGCGGTTGCTGCTCTTGATTATAGTGTGGGCTGCATCTGCGGAGGAGGCAAAAAGCGCCCCTGTCCGTCGATGGAGAGACGAGGGACCCGAACGCGCCTCGGATCGCCGTCTTCGCGGCTATAGGGGGGACTGCGGATCCTCAACGGGGAGTTGCTCCCGGCAACCCCAGACGCCGGGCCAGGAACCGCGCCAGCTCCTCCAGCTCCCCAAACCGGAAGCAGGGGGCCCCCAGCTCAAGGGGCACATCCGAGACGATCGCCCAGCGCTCCCCCGGCTGGGTCACCGGCTCCAGCCCTGTCTCCGAGCGCATCACCTCCACCTTGGGAGCGGCTTCCGTGTGGAAGCCTTCCACGAGGATCACATCCACCCCCTGGAGCTCCTGAACGAGGTCACGCAGGGTGAGGGGGCGCTCGAGGCGCCGGGAGATCCAGAGCCAGCGCGGCGTCACGCCGATGACCAGGTCCGCTCCGGCCTCCCGGTGCCGCCACGTGTCCTTCCCGACCTGATCCCACTCCATCCCCCCGTGGGGATCATGCTTGATCGTCCCCACCCGGAGCCCCCATCCCCGGAAGATCCGCACCAATCCCTCGAGGACCGTCGTCTTCCCTGCGCCCGATCGCCCGACGATGCAGATCCAGGGAGGAGGAGCACGGCGCATGGCGGATCTCCCACGTTTTGATCCGAAAGGAGGAACAGCGCCCCGGCTCACTTCGGGCCCACCAGCAACACCCCGATGTCATTCACGTTGGTCCCCGTCGGCCCGGTGCGGATCAGATCCCCCAGAGCCTCGAAGAAGGCGTAGGCATCGTTGGCATGCAGATGGGCCATCGCGTCCAGGCCCAAGAGGTAGGCCCGATGCACGCTCTCCCCGTCCGCGAGGGCGCCGGCCGCATCCGTTGGCCCATCGATCCCATCGGTCCCCATGGCGGCCACCACCAGGTCCGGCCAGCCCTGCAGGGCGATGGCCGCTGCCAGCACCAGCTCTTGGTTCCGACCGCCCCGGCCGCTGCCTCGCACAGTGACTGTAGTCTCCCCACCCCAAACGACACACGCCGGGCGGGGGACCGGCTGGTCCGTGGTGGCAATCTCCTTGGCGATGGCGGCGATCACCCGGGCGACCTCGCGGGCCTCCCCCTCCACGAACGTGGAGAGCAGAAGCGGATGATAGCCCAGGCGGGCCGCTTCCTCCAGAGCGGCGCGGGCGGCCAGGCGGTTGCTGGCGATGATGTGATGGAAGACCCGCTGGAAGATCTCATCGCCGGGCTTCGGGGTTTCAGGGATCCGCCCGTGGAGACCGGCCTCCAGGTGAAGGCGCACCGGCAGGGGGACGCGCTCGAGCAGGCCGTAGCGGTTCAGCACCCGCCAGGCATCCTGGAAGGTCGACGGATCGGCGGCCGTAGGACCCGAGGCGATCACCGAGAGATCATCGCCCACGACGTCGGAGAGCACCAGGGTCACCACGGTGGCCGGGTAGGCGAACCGGGCCAGCCCTCCCCCCTTGATCCGATCCAGATGCTTGCGCACGGCGTTCAGCTCGTGGATGGTGGCCCCCGCCCGCAACAGCAGGTCCGTCACCGCCTGGAGATCGCTCAGGCTGAGGCCCTCCACCGGCCACGTGGCCAGGGCGGAGCCTCCCCCGCTGAGGGCGCAGAGGATCAGATCCTCCGATCCGGCCTGTTCCGCTAGGGCGGCCAGAGCCTGGGCGCCCCGCACGCTGTT
>JAGHYO010000256.1 GCA_017743605.1 Thermoflexus sp.
GCCCTCTGCGCCGAGGGCACCAGCGTCATCCGCAACATCGTGCAGATCGATCGGGGCTACGAGTGCCTGGACGAGAAGCTGCAAGCGCTGGGCGCCGCCATCGAACGGGTGGGGCGATGAGCGATGGGGAACTCGCTTCAAGAGCGCCGGAACCGACTGTGGATCTGGATCGCCGCCCTGATCCTGATCGCCCTGGCCTGCGGGTGCATCGGCCTGGCGGTGGGCGGGCTGGCTGGCTACCTCATCGGGCGGGGCCCGAGAGCTCCAACTTCCGCTGAAACCCCCCGGCTGGGAGTGGTAGTGACCCATGAGGCCGACGGTGCCCGGGTCCTCCAGGTGATTCCCAACAGCCCGGCGGAGGAAGCGGGCCTGCGCCCCGGCGACCGGATCACCGCTGTGGATGGGGAGGCGGTGAACGACCGCAACACGCTCCCCGAGGTCCTGCGACGCTATCGCCCCGGGGATACGGTGCGCCTGACGGTGATCCGGGACGGGGAAGAGCGCACCCTGTCCGTCACCCTGGGCCGGGCCCCGTGAGGCCCGCGGCTTCCCTGCCGGCCCGGCTGTCTCCAGACCGCCCACCTTTCGCCGGCCGGCAAGGTATGATCCACGGGAGACCACGGAGCTGGAAGCGCCAACGCCTATGACGGCCCGGAAAAAGCGCCTCCTTCCCGGCGTGGCCGGCTTAGCTCTGATCCTTGTCCTAGGGATCCCGCATCTTCTATCCGCGATCGGTCCGCCTTCCTCCCTCACCCTGCAGGGGCCGGAGGGAAGGATCGCCCTGGATGCGGTGGGCCCGGCCCGGTGGCGCTTAGAGGCCGGCTCGCCGCGGGATCAGGCCTTCGCGGAAGGCGTCCTGGACGGGCTGGATGCCGCCCCGCTGCTGATCCTGCGACGGGCGGCGGTTTACGGCCAGCTGGAGGCCCTGATCGGGCCGCAGGCGGCCGAGGCCGACGCCTGGGCCCGGGAGCGCGTTGCCTCCGCCGTCGCCCGGGCCTGGGAGACCCTGGACGCGGAGACCCGGTCCGGGCTGGAGGCCTATGCCGCGGGGGTAAACGCCGCCTGGCGGATGGGGATCCCGCTGATCCGCCAGCTCCCCCTGGATCCCCTCGCTCGGCCCTGGGAACCCCAGGATAGCCTGGCGGTAGCGGCTGGTTTAGCCCTGGCCCATCCGGGCTGGATGGAAGCCGAGATCGCCGCCGCCCTCCAGCGCTTCCCGCCTTCCCTGCGCACCGCCCTGGAAGATCCTCGCTGGGCATCCGCGACGCCGGCCCTAGACGTCGCGCGGCGCGAGGCAGCGTGGCGCGCCTGGGCAGCGGTCGGGGCGGCCCCCGAGCTCGGGCTCTTCCGGAGCTGCCGGGAGGGTGCGGGGATCCGTCTGCACGCGATGGCCGCCCCGGTGTTCCCCTTGCCGTGGCGCCCCCTATGGGTGGGTGAGGAGGTCCGCCTCCGCTGGCCCGGGATCCCAGGGGCCCTGGCGCGCATCGGCCAGGCGAAGGGCACCCAGCTGGAGCCGGAGCCGGGCCCGGGAGACGCCCTGGATGCCCTGGGAGAACTCTCCGCCCGCATCCTCCGGGGAAGCGGGGAGTCTCCTCTCTGGGCCTGGCGAAGTGAGCAAGTGTGGCCCCACTGCGCGCCGCCTGCGATGCCGGATCGCGAGGCGCTGCTCGCCCTGACCCCCGAGGACTGGCTCCAGCGGCGGGTGCATGGGATGCTGGCCCGCTGGGAGGGGCAGCTGGACGCGAAGAGCCCCTCCGCACTTGTCTATGAAGTCTGGCGATGGGAGCTGATCTGCTCCACGCTGGGACCGACGGTGGGGGAGGAGAACCTGCGACGGCTGCTCACCCGAAGGCCAGCGGAGCGCCTCCGAGCGGCCGTGCAGGCCTTCTGGGAGGACCAAGGAAGGGATGTCCGAGAGCGAGAGGCGATGGCCTATCGGCAGGCGCTGACTTGGATCGGACGGCGGTATGGGGATCTGCACACCATCTGGGAATGGGGGAAGGCCCACGCCGCCACTGTGCGGATCCTGGGCTGGCCGATCCGCGTGGGGATCCCCGTCGGGGGCGACGAGAGCGCCCCCTGGCCGACCCCGGTGGATCCCGTGCGACCCTTCGCGACGGCGTTCTGGCCCGCCCTCACCGTGCAGCGGGCGTCTCACGTGATTTTGAAGATCGCCCCGACGCCGGTCTGGTGGAGGTGGCCATAGTGGGAGAAGGCGACCACCCTGGTTCAGGACTCCGGAGGGGCTCGTCGGATCAGGACGGCCAGCTCACGCTCCAGCTCCGTCCGGCGCTGGACGGCGGCCTGTCGTCCCTCCTCCACCACTTGCAGCCATCGACTCCGGATCCTCTCCCGCAGCTCCAGCCCAGAACAGGGAGTCCAGAGCAGCGCCAGGCCGGCGCCGATCAGCCCCCCCATCAGAAACCCATAAATCCACACAAGCCCATGGCGCATGGAGATCCCTCTTTAGAGAGGCATGAACATCCACTCCCATGGATATTGTAAACCAGATCGCCGCTTCCATCCGGCCTCTTCTCGTGCACAGAAAGATCGCCCCGTGCTTGTGGCCGTGTTATCATCAGTTAAGGAGAGAGGCGGCGCAAGGATCCTGGAGTTCGTGAGCGTGCGGGATGTTGAAGGATCCGGTTACTCGAGACAATGTCGAAATTGAGCAGGTGGATTTGGCCATCGCCTGGAACTGGGAATACGATGTGCCGTTCATCCAGATGATCCGGGAGGCCTGCGCGCGCCGTGGCCTCTCCGTCACGGAGGTCACGCCGGAGGATCTCCTGGAGATCTTGGAGCGAGCTGCGAGCGGGCGGTGGACATGCGGGGTTTTCTTCGACCGCGCCTCGGATTGGGACGAGGCCTTCGAGGCCCTGGTGGATTGGGCCCGAGCGGCGGGGGTGTTCCGCTTGAACCCGACAGAGCGGGCGCAGGAGGCATGGGACAAGGCGACGATGCACCGGTGGTTCGTCGAAGCAGGGATCCCCACCCCTCTCACGGGGGTCCTCCCTCCGTGGGAAGCCAACCCTCAGGCGCTCTGGCCCGAAGGGCTGGAGGAACCTCCGTGGATCGCCAAGCCTGCCTTTGGGGGCGGCGGGGAGGGCGTGCGCACGATCACATGTCCAGAGGACCTGACCGCTCTGCGCATGGCTTTCCCCGATGAGCCGATCCTGGTCCAGGCGTATGTGCGCCCCCGCTGGCTGGCGGGACGCCCGGCGTGGTTCCGGGTGCTCTACGCGGTGGATCAGGTTTTCCCGTGCTGGTGGGATCCAGCCACCCACCGGTATACGCCGGTTAAGGAGGAAGAGCGGATCGCTTTCGGTCTGGACGCGCTCTGGGAGCTGGGGCATCGGATCGCAGCGGTCTGCAGGCTTCACCTGTTCTCCAGCGAGATCGCCCTAGACGAGGTGGGCCGCTTCCTGTGCATCGACTACGTGAACGATCCCATCGACACGCGTCCACAATCCATGGCCCCGGAGGGGGTGCCCGATGAGGTGTTGCGGGGAATTGCCGATCAGATCGCCGAGGCCGTCGGGAGGGCGCGATGCCGCTCATCCTAGTGACCAACGACGACGGGATCCGATCTCCCGGCCTACGGGCCGCCGCCGCCGCGCTTCAGGACCTGGGCCAAGTGATCATTGTCGCCCCGCTGGATCAGTGGTCCGGCGCCGGTCGATCCATGCCCTCGACAACGGAGGGCCGCATCTACCCGGAGCTCGTTCGCGTGAACGGCGTGGTGATCCGGGCTTACGCGGTGGAGGGAACCCCCGCCCAGGTGGTTGATCACGCCCTCCTGGAGATCCTCTCCCGTCCGCCGGACCTCGTGGTGTCAGGCATCAACTATGGGGAGAACGTCGGCTCTGGGGTGACCATCTCGGGGACGGTGGGGGCGGCCCTGGAGGCGGCCAGCTTTGGGATCCCAGCCCTGGCGGTGTCGCTGCAGACCCCAGTGGAGCATCACCTGGGATACTCCGAGGAGATCGACTTCAGGGCCGCGGCGCATT
>JAGHYO010000257.1 GCA_017743605.1 Thermoflexus sp.
GGGCATGGGGGGCGGAACCGTGGCCGTCGGCGTCGGGGTCGCCCCGGGCGCGCAGGCGGCCAGCGCCAGGGCGAGCAGGACCAGGACACGCGCAACGACAAGACTCTTCCGACGCATGGCTTCTCCTCCTTTCGCAAAACAGGGGTTTGCGGGAACGCCTGACAGGCCCCAACGGAACCCGCGCTACACCGAGTATAGTAGAAGCAGCGGATCCTGCCAACCGGGCAGGTTGGGTCCGGCCGGAACCCTCGTCGGAAGGGCCGGCTTCGCGGATTCGCTCCATAGCCTGTGGATAGCGCGAAGGGAGCCACATCCCACAACGGGAGCCAGTCCGGATGGAAGATCCCAGGATCCGGCTGACTGAGGCGGATCTCCATCCGCATTGACGCGCTCCTATGGGCCAGCGGGGTGTTACCCGGGAGGAGATCAAAAACCCTTGCAACCTCCGGCCGTCTCAATGACGGAAGATGCGAGGTGGGAGCCCTTCCGGTTGTAAGCCGAAATTCATTTCGGCACCCATATGTTTGTTGCAGGAGCGGCTTTCGCCGCGACCGTTGTGAGATCGAGGAGACGGAGGTTTGGGCTGCGGAAGCGGCTTTCAATGCGAGCCCCTATGGGATCAAAGAAGACAGGGATTGCGGGCGGAAGGCTCCTCCTTTCGAAACGATCGCGGTTGCCATCGAGATACCGGTTCGGAGCTGAAGCCCCTCCTGCAAAAGATCGATAAAGATCGAGGCCCGGACAGTGTGGATCGCTCCGGGCGTGCATGCGGATTTCGATCGGGAGGGCCGGCTGATCGGCATTGCGGTGCTGGATGCTTCCGAGCGGCTGGGGCAGATCCTTTCGCTTGAGGTCTCCCTCGCGCTCTTGCCGGCCTGAGGGCCTGCTGAACGCTCGGAGGCCTCCTCCGGGCCAGAAGCATGAGATGAGGTGTGCGACGCCTCATCCACATGCGAAGTGGGAAAGGCGATGGAACCTCACGATCCGCGATGGATCCAGGCCCATGAGGTCGGGGAGTATGTCTTCTGCGCCCGGGCGTGGTGGCATCGCCGCCAGGGGCATCCCGTTGCGCATCCCGAGCAGGCGGAGGCGGGCCGCCGCCATCATCACCGCCTCGGCCGGCGGCGACGCTGGGGGGAGCGTCTGATCGTCCTCGCCACGCTTCTGCTGCTCGTGGGCTCCCTCCTTCTGATCGTCGCCCGGCTGTCGCCCTGACCGAGAGCCGGGCGACGCCATATGATCGGCCTTCCCCGCGCGCACGGTCCGGATTAAACAGAGAAGCCGATTGAGAGGCGGATTGCCGATCGGCACAGGGAGCCAGGCGGGTCGCTACCATCGTCCCCAGGCCAGCCCGCCCCAGGTGGCGGCGAACAGGAGCACGCTGATGTAGGCGTTGACGTTGAAGAAGGCGACGTCCACCCGTGAGAGGTCCTGCGGGGAGACCAGACGGTGCTCATAGACGAGCAGCGCCGCCACCCCGGCCAGCCCGAGCCCGTAGGGCCATCCCAGCCGGAGCCCGAGGCCCAGTCCGGCCAGCAGGAGAAGCATCCCCAGGTGGTTCAGGCGGGCCAGCCGCAACGCGGCGGCCACCCCGAACCGGGCCGGGACGCTGTGCAAGCCCTCCCGGCGGTCGAAGTCCACATCCTGACAGGCATAAATCAGATCGAAGCCGGCGATCCAGAGGGTGACGGCAGCGGTCAGGATCCAGGCGGGGAGATCCTCCGGTTTCCAGAAGGAGCCCCGCAGGGCGATCCAGGCTCCCATCGGGGCCAGGCCGTCGGTGAACCCCAGGATCCAGTGGCTGAGCCAGGTGAAGCGCTTCGTGTAGTGGTAGCCGATCAGGAAGAGCAACGCGACCGGGAGCAGAGCCACGCAGAGGGGATTCAGAGCCCAGGCGGCGATCACCAGGATCACCCCGGAGACTCCCACCGCCCACCGAAGGGTCTCCGGCCGCAACAGCCCCCGGGGCAACGGACGGTTCGCCGTGCGCGGGTTGCGCGCATCGTATTCCTGATCCGCCAGCCGGTTCATGCTCATCGCCAGGGTGCGGGCCGCCGCCATGGCCACGGTGATCCAGAACACCTGATCCAGGCGGGGCCACCCTCCGGCCGCCAGCAGCATCCCGATGTAAGCGAAGGGGAGGGCGAAGATGGTGTGCTCGAACTTGATCGCTTCCAGGAAAACCCGCACTCCCCGCCACATCCCACCGTATCCCCTCGAGGTCAACTATGCCTCCGCACCATCCGCCCAGCGGTCCAGGATCTCCGGGATCTCCGAGAGCGATCGGATCACCGCATCGGGCCGGATGGCCCCTGTCGGCGCGGAGGTCCCGGCGACCATCGCCGCCCAGATGCCTCGCATCCCGGCCAGATGGGCGCCCCGGATATCTGCCTCCGGGAGGTCGCCGACCACGGCGATCGCCTCCGGGGGGAGACCCCAGGTTGCCGCGATCCCTTCGAAGAGAGCCGGGTGCGGTTTCCGCCAACCCACGGCGGCGGAGATCACGATGGGATCGAAGTAAGTCTGAAGCCCGAAGCGCCGGATCAGCCGCCAGGAGTGATCGGCGTCGCCGGAGTTGGTCAGCAGGGCCAGGCGATAGCCCCGACGCTTCAGCTGATCCAGGGTCGGGAGGGCATCCGGGAAGAGCCGCCAGCGGGCCTCCTGAGGGGCCAGGAACGCCCGAACGGCTTCCTGGAGGATCGCCTCCGGCGTCCCGGGATAGCCCAGCTCCGCCAGGGCCAGCCCGAAGGTCTCCACCAGGGGATACTCCCGCCAGTCCTCCTGCCAGCGTCCATACCGGAGGGCCATCCAGCGCTCGAGGGCGGCCCCGAAGGCTTGCGCCTCGACCTGGATTCCGTGATGGCTCAGCGCGCTCCGGGCGGCGGCATACATCTCCCGGCGCAGGCTCTCCGGATCTGCCGGCAGCTCGATCAGCGTGTGGCCGAGATCGAAGATCAACCCCCGAATGCGCATCGCTGTTCCTCAAACCGGAAAGTTCGAAGAGATAGAAGAGAACGTCTCCGCCGTTTGCTAATTGGGTGTGGATCGATGCAGGGAGATGGGTCCGGCGGCCTGCAGGCGGGCCCAGAGGCGGGCCTTGAGGGCCTCCAGCCGCTCCCGGTAGGCGGCGGAGCGCACCCCCTCCACACTCATCACCAGGGCATCCTCCAGGTTGTCCCGATAGTATCGGGGGCGGCGTCCCACGACCTCCAGGCCATACTTCCGGTAGAGGCGCTGGGCGATCGCGTTGGAGGCCCGCACCTCCAGGGTGATCAGGTTCGCTCCATAGGCGATGGCCTCCTCCACCAGAGCCAGGAACATCAGCTCCCCCAGCCCCCGTCCCCGCCACGGCGCGTCGACGGCGATGGTGCTGATATGGGCCTCGTCGGGGACCAACCAGAAGCCTCCATAGCCCAGGATCGGCAGGCGCTGGGAAGGCCGCAGCGGCATGGCCGTGCGCACCTCCCGCGGGCGCAACACCAGGTAATGGGCGTTGGGGTTGCGCAGGAGCTCCTGCTCGTAGGCGCGCATCGGCCATGGCATGGAGAACGTGCGCCGCTCGATCTCCATGACCTCCGCGACGTCCTCCCAGCGCATCGGATCGATCTGAAAGGGAACGGACTCCGGGATCGCCAGCGCCGGCATTCTCCCTCGAGATGAATGCAGCGGATGCGGAGCTTTCACGAATTGATCCGGGCGCCTGCGGACGGACGGTCCTCCGCGCCGGCCGGGGCCGCGGTCGACGGTCGAAATGAGTTTCGACCCGCAAGCATCCGGCTCAGAACCAGGGCCTTCCCTCCGCGCACAGTCCGGATTCAATGGTGAAAGCCCATCCATCCGCCGCGAAAGTGGCCCGCCGCCGGGACGCCCGGCTCGAGCCCCCACCGATTATAGCGCAGGGGGAGAGGCGATCGACGAGCCTCGAGCGAATTCGCCCTCAAAGGATCTTCGCACCGGGCGAAAACAGGCGAAGCCGAAAAGCGCCGGCGAAGGCCGGCCCCCGGCGTGC
>JAGHYO010000258.1 GCA_017743605.1 Thermoflexus sp.
CAGGCCCAGGGCCCGGTGGACGCCCTGTGCATCCGCAAAGCGCACCGGCCGGTCGTTCATCACCGGCATGTAGATGTCCCGGTCGTTGGAGAGGACGGCCGCGTGGGCCACCGTGGTGCCCTGCCGCGGTGTGTTGGGACTTGTCTCAACCGACTGCCCGAAGTCGTTGGAGATGAAGTTGGAAAGATGGGTGGGGGCGTCCGTGCTGTGGGTCAGCGCGGTGACGATGCCGAAAGTTCGGCTGGTCCCTTGAGGGGCCACCTGCTCGGCCTCTACGATGTCGAAGGGGTTCACGATGACGCCCGGCGCCAGCCAGAAGGAGAAATCGTCTGAAGTGTTGGGGTTGCTGGATGTCGCGGAGCTCAGGCCGATGATCCGACCCGCGCTCTGTCCTGTCTCCGCCATGGCCTTTCACCTCCATCGCATATATTGCTGAACCACCTCTCGACCGAAGAGGTGCTCTTTTACTTCCCATTCAGCCAGGAAGATCGGATACAGATGAGCATGCCAGCGGCGGTCCTGACCGTGAGGGGTCACGCTCCGCTCCGCCAGCAGGGCGGCCGACAGCTGATCCAGCAGCTCGGAGTCGACCGGCTCCTGCGGGGGATTCGCCAGCTCCACCTTCACCACGCCCATCAGCGGGTAGTCCAGGTGGCGCTGCTCCCGCAGGCGGACATACCAGAAGACCACCTTGCCGCCCTGGGCGCTGAAGGCGACGGTCCGACAGTTCGCCTCCAGGCCGGCCAGAAGCTGATAGATGCTCCGCCGTTCGGCCCGGGGGCCGCGTCCGAACACGAACTGAGGATCCTTACGGAAGTTCTTGGAGACGCCGATGACGCGAGGGATCCCGGACTCCCGGAGCAGGCCGTTCAGGATAGGCTGGAAGAGGAGGGAGCCGTCGGCGATGATCCAGGCGTCGGGCAGGGCCCGCCGGATCCCCTGCAGGAGCAGCTCGGCCTCCAGGCGGCGCATCTCATAGCGCACCTTGCCGCCGGCCTTGTTGCGCAGATCGAAGTCGGAGAGGACGCGGCTGACGATGTCCTGCTCTGTGAGATCCACCAGATGGAGGCCGGCGCGGCGGGTTTGCTCTTCCAGGAGCTCCCACAGCTCCTCGGAAAGGCGCTTCCGCCCGGCCAGCAGAAGGGATCGGACCTCGAGGGCCTCCCGGCGGACCGAGCCGTCGCCCTCCCGCCGCAGGAGACAGGCCCCCACCTGGGCGAAGTGGACCGGGGACTCCCGCTCCTGTTCCAGGATGGTGCCCAGGAAGTAGGAGCGGAAGGATCCGTCCAGGAAGTAGCGATACCGGTGATCCTGCTCCCGCCCGACGGGTTGCAGGGGACGGTAGAGCGGGGTGGGCTGGGTTTCAAAGACGGCGTCGAAGACCCGCTCCTCCTCGTTGACGGCGTGATCCTCCCGTTCCTCGAAGTCCGGTCGTTCCAGGTCCTCGATAGCCCCGCCGAGAGCGGGGAGGACCTCCGCCCTCTGGGCGATCTCCTGCAGGCTCTCCCGAAGGCTTCGCAGGGGGTTCATTCTTTCCCCTCTTCAGTCTCCTCACCTCCCCAGAGTTCGACGAGGCTCCGCTGGATCTCCCGGAGCTCCGCGTCGGTCAGGCCCCAGAGCCGGGCGGCGGCTTGGTCCACGGCCGCCTCGATTTGCCGGAGGCGCTGCGCATCCCCCTTCTTCGCCGCCTCATGCGCCCGCTTGGACAACTCCGCCAATCGACGATGCACGGGGTCCTTCGGGTTAAAGCGAGGGATGCGGATGTGTTCGAGGATGTGAGGGTCAGGATGAAGGACGATATAAGCCTGAACACTAAGGCGGGCTGCTGCAGAGTTCAGCGCGGCACAAATGTAGTGTGCCTCCTCCTTGCTAGCGCAATCGATAAGGATGAGGGTGTGATCCGGCACTGTGGGCTTGCCATCGAATGGCCCTGCAACCGCAGCATCAAGAGTATGAGAGACCTCCCGCCACACCACCTTCCAGGGGGCGAAGGATCCGGGCCTGGGCATCATCGCGTAGAAGGGTTTGCCGGACGGCTCAAAGTAGTGCCGGTAATCCGTCCGGCGCTTCAGCACGGACTCGAAGCGTCGGAGATACCTCAGGGTGTTCGGATAGCGGCGTTCCATCTCCGAAGGCTCAATCACGCGCGGCCCCGATCGCGTCTCCAGATAGGTCATGATGATGCGGGCGGACGGCTCCGCCTTCCAGCGTTGCACATCCCGCCCCCGCAACAGAGGATAAAGCAAGTCCCCTTCGATCGGCTCGGTTACCTCCTCCACCCTCACCTTTGCGCCTTCGGTGATGTTGCGAACCACCACCAGCCCGTCGGGACGCTTGTAAACGATGTCCACCCAGTAGACCGCATTGGCGCCTCCGGTGTTAACCCCTTCATGCGCTTCGTAATCCGAATTGCCCAGCGCCTTGCGGATGGCTTTCAAGGCCTTGGGCCGGGCGGTGAGCCAGGGGGAGGTGGGATCGCTGGGATCCACGGGTTCGGCATAGAAGTTGAGGCGGCGCGTGGCGCGCATCACCTCCTCCAGGGTACTATCATAGGTGAAACGCTTCCCCCGGACCTTGCGCCAGAGCGTGTAAGGGACGGGATAGCGAGTGGCCCTCCCTTTTTCCAGAACCATCACCGCCGTGCGGTTGGAGGCCCTTTCGAAGGGCTGGAGGGAGACCATATCATCCACGTGGAGCATCCGCACAGGGGTTTGATTTTGATCCGGCAGGCGGAACTTCCGGAAGTCCCGTCCCCCGAGGTTCGTCTTGAACGCGGACTGGGTGATGACGAAGCCGAGGCGCCCTTCGCGCTTGAGGAGGTGGGTCATCACCACCTGGGCCATCAGAAGAGAAATATCCCACTTCTTGCCCAGATACACAGGACCTCCGGCCTGCATCTCCCTCCACAGGGTTTGCAACTCACTGCGATACTGATCCGGCAGGTGTTCCCAGTTGATCCAGGGAGGATTGCCTACGATGCAATCGAATGGGCCTGCGACGAGGGGGGCGAAGTTGTTCTGAAGCAGGCGAGCCCACAAGCCATCCAGGCCGCGCCGGTGGAGCTCGAGGAACTGCTCGTAGAGCTCCCGGAGCCGGGATTCCTCAGCCTTCGGGGCGAAGGATCGAACCCGATCGATGAGGCTCTCCACGGAGAGGCCTGCTTGCACGCTCTCCTCCAGAACGCGGCAAAAGCGATCAAAACGCTCTGGAGAGTCGCAGACGGCGGCGGGGACCAGGAAGTTGCCAACAGCGGTGGGGAACTCATAAGCGTCTGCTGTGCGCAGCTCTTTGCCCCGCGAGGGCATGCGGATCGAATCGGCCAGATAGATGGGGATTGTGATCTCAATCGTGCGATGCTCCAGCAGATCGGCGATGGCCAAAAGATAGTTCACCCGCGCCGTCAGCACCGCCAGGGGGTTGAGATCGAAGCCCACCACGTTGCGGAGGATGGCCTGGAGGAGATCCCGTTCCGGGACCATAAGGGCCTCGCCCAGCTGGCGCATCCGGCGAATGAGGAGCACCAGGAACGTTCCCGAGCCGCAGGCAGGGTCGAGCCAGCGCTGGGTCAGGAGCTTCCGCCGCAGGGCCGATCCGTTCCTCTCCGGATCCGCTGTGAAGAATTCGGGGTCCACCTGGTTCAGCAAGCGTTGGGCCAGCCAATCGGGGGTGTAGTATTCCCCCAGGTTGTGGCGGATCTCCCGGGGCAGAAGGTAGTGATAGAGCTGTTTGAAGAGATCGCGGGTTTCCTCAGGGATGAGGGCCAGGGTGGCCGGATCGTATTTGTCCAGGCGGTCGAGCAGTTCCCGCAGCGCGCTTTCGATGCGATCGTTCCAGGCATAGAGATACCAGGCGAAGAAGTCCCCCTCCAGCAGGTTGGCGATGCCGTAGGCCCGGAAGATCCCGCCGGATTCCATCTCGCCCAGCCGGCGGCGCAGGGTCTCCGAGTCGGCGGTTTGCAGCTCCCCGAAGGCGGGAGCCCCCAGCCGGAC
>JAGHYO010000259.1 GCA_017743605.1 Thermoflexus sp.
GCCTCGGGAGGCGGGGATGGCACGGTACGGTTGTGGGATGTGAAGAACAGGCAGTGCGCCTGGGTAGGGGAGGGGCATACGGGTTGGGTGCGCAGTGTGGCGTTTTCTCCAGATGGGCGGTGGGTGGCCTTAGGGAGTGAGGATGGCGCGGTGCGGTTGTGGGATGTGAAGAACAGGCAGTGCGCCTGGGTAGGGGAGGGGCATGCAGGGCATGTGGAGAGTGTGGTGTTTTCTCCGGATGAGCAATGGGTGGCTTCTAAGAGCCGGGATTTCACGTTGTGGTTATGGGAGGTGGGGAGCGGGCGGCCCGGGCGGGTGATGGGATATGATGCGAAGGTAGCCGGGGTGGGGTTCGCTCGGGACGGCCGGCTGCTGGTGATGACAGACGATGGTCGCATCTTCGTCTACGCCTACGGCAATCCCTTCGCCGTCCGCCCGTGAGAGGGAGACCGGACGCCCCTCGTCACGGATTGGGGTGGAGCGCGCTTCCGGAAGAAGAGGTTCCGCTGACAGGGGGATCTGCCGTCGGCGCCGGATCGATCGGGGGTTCGGATATCGATGGGGACAAGGGGGTGGCGCGGGCTGGAAGAGGACCTGGTTCACGCCGATGCCCGTCGCCTCCCCCGGAAAGATCCTCCTGGATCCCTTCTGAAGTTCCCGATGGGTGATCCGGCGGATCGGCACAATCGGCGAGGGGGGATCGCTACCTACGGCGATCGATTTTCTGGGATTCCCCATAGGGGGTGGTTGCGGCGGCTGAATTGGACCCTCCTCTTCGCGTCCCAATTCGTGTCCGAACCTCAGCCTGGAGAGATAGGGTTCTGATCTGTCCTCCACAACGGGGGAGATGGCATCCGGACATGAGAACCCCGGAAGCCCTCAGCCAGGTACTGGTGCTTTCTGTCTACCTCCTCGCCGTGGCGGCGGTGATCCTTCTCCGCACGCCCATCGATTATCCGGTCTACGCGATGGCCGCGTATGGGCTCTCCCGGGGCGAGGATGTCTATTCCTGGACGGAGGGCGACTACGCCCGGGCGGCGGAAGCGCTGGGCTTCTCGCGCTACGCTCCTCCCTATCGTTACCCACCTCTCGCCGCGCTCCTGGTCCTCCCCGGGCTGTTGTTCCCAGACCGGGGGATGGGGATGTGGATCGCGGCGCAGGCCCTCTGTGCGTTGCTGACGGCCGAAGTCCTCGCTCGAATGGCCCAGGATCCGGTCCGGCGGATCCTGATCCGGCTGGGGGTGGGCCTTCTTCCCCCATTTTTTGTGAGCCTCTATGCTGGGCAGATCAACCCCATGGCCACCCTGGGGATGGCCCTGGCGGTCCGCTGGATCGTCCGAGGCCGGGAAGGGTGGGGCGGGCTTCTGCTGGGGCTCAGCCTCACGCTCAAGCCCCTGGCGCTTGGCCCGGCGGCCCTCTGCCTCTACGAGAGGCGGCGGAAGGCGCTGGCCGGGATGGCCCTAGGGGTGGCCCTCTCCCTGGCGGCGGGCCTTCTGGCTTTCGGCCCGCCGGCGATGGGATTTCTCCACCTCCGTCTGCCGACCTCCGGCGGCGTCTACCCCCCGGCGCAGAACCTGCCCGGGCTGGCCGCCCGCTGGTGGACCCACCACCCTTATGGGTTCTCCCTGGCCGACGATCCCCAGGCTGCCCGGTGGATCGGGTGGGGGTTGGCCGGGGCGCTGCTGCTGCTCACTGGGATCGTCTTAGGGCGGCCCGGAAAGGCCCATCCCGCCTTGGCACGTCGGGCTGGTCTGGCAGCGATCGCCTTCCTCCTAGCGAACCCCGGGACGTGGTATCATCACGGCACGATCCTGAGCCTGCCCCTCGCGGCGCTGCTCGCGCAACCCGAGCGTTCCCCGATGGGATGGGGGATGCTCGGGGCGAGCGTCGGGGCGATCGCCCTGTGGGGCGTGGCCTGGCATGCCTTCGTCGGCTGGACGCCGTTGCTGGATCTGGCGACGCTAGGGAGCCTAGGGCTGTGGGCCTTGCTCGCCTGGGAGATCCGGAAGGAGACATCTCGATGAGGGGAAACCGCTACTTCTGGATCCTCATCGGGATCTGGGGCGTGGTGATGCTTTGCCTTTTCCGTCCCCAGCTGCACGGGATGGACACCGTGGCTTATTATGCTTGGCTGCGCTCCGCTGTCCTCCAGAGGAGCCTGGACACCGGCGACGAGCTTGCACGGTTCGGGTTCGGGGAGCTGCGGGCGGTCTCACCGACTGGTCATCGGATCAACGAATGACCCGTGGGGCCGGCGCTGCTGTGGTCCCCCTTCTTCTTGGCGGCCCACGGCATCGTCCGCCTGGGGAACGCGCTGGGGATCCCCTGGGAGGCCGATGGATACAGCGCGCCCTATCGGGTCCTGACGGCTTTGGGATCCGCCCTCTACGCCTTCATCGGCCTGGAGTTGCTCCGGCGTCTGGCACTCCGGATCGCCTCCCCGGCCATTGCCCTGTGGGGAGTCCTCACGGCGTGGCTGGCCTCGCCGCTGGTGTTCTACATGTCCGCCCATCCCTTCATGGCCCACGCGGTGGACTTCTTCGTGAACGCTGGGTTCCTCTGGATGTGGGCCCGTCAGGGGGAGCCCACGCCGTCGGCCCGGCTCGCATTGGGATGGATCGGTGGGCTGGCGGCTGCGGTGCGCTATCAGAACGCCACCCTGTTGCTATGGCCGGCCTTGGAGGATCTCTGCCGGGCCCTCCGGGCGCCCCGCGAAGGGATCCTCCGCTTGCTCTCCCTGGGGGTTGGGGCCGGGATCGGGTTTCTCCCCCAGATGATCGTCTGGCGCGCGGTCTTCGGCGCGTGGATCGTCGGGAACCCCTATGGGATTGCCGGAGCAGGGACGTTCGATCTCCGCGCGCTCTATGTGCTGGAGGTGCTGTTCTCCACCAACCGGGGGCTGTTCCCCTGGACGCCGATCGCGGCCTTCGCCCTGGCCGGCTTGGCCGGGCCGCTGGGGCGTGCCTGTCCGGCGTGGGCCCGCCTGCTGCTGGCGCAGGCGGGAGCCCAACTCTACGTCGTGGGCTCGTGGAGCGTCTGGTCCGGGGCCGCCGCCTTCGGTCCACGTCTGCTCACCGGGCTGTTCGCCGGGTTCGCCCTCGGGCTGGCTGCCCTCTACGAGGCCGGACGGAGGCGATGGGGGATGAGACCGGTCCTGGCCCTCAGCCTGAGCGCCGTCGCCTGGAACATGATCCTGCTGGCCCGTTACAGCCTGGAGGATGTGCCGCGCATGGGCCCGGTTCCCCTCGCGACGCTCTGGCTCGGCCAGCTGACGTTCATCGGGCGGGCGCTGGGGGAGCTGGACCGCATCGGGCAGGCGCTCCTCCGCGCCCCCAGCGCCGGATCATCCAGGAGGCTTTCGAGACCAGGACGTAAAACCATGAGGGGCCGGCCGGTCTGATCGCGGTGGCGGAGTATCAGGCGGACATCGGGCGGCGTTTCGGAACCCCAACGGATCCCTCCCGGCGCGCAGCGATTCGCGCCGCCATGGGGAAGATCCGGGTGTATGAGCAGGCGCTGTGCGCCCGGTTGCTGGGAAGCTAGGGGAGCTCCCTGGGCTCACTGTCTACGGCATCCGGAGCGTCGCCCGATGGCCGGAGCGGGCGCCCACGGTCTCGTTCCGGATCTCCGGACGCCATCCCCGGGAGGTGGCGGAACCCCTGGGGCGGGAGGGCGTCTGCGTCTGGGACGCCAACTTCTACGGCCGGGAGGTCACGGAGCGTCTGGTCCGAGAAGGGCAGGGCGGACTGGTCCGGGTAGGCGCGCTCCGCCCCAACACTCCGGAAGAGATCCGCCAGCTGCGGGAGGTCCTCCGGCGGCCGGTTCCAGAAAGGACATGAGCCTATCTATAAAAGCTCATCGACTGCGAGCCCGGGATGGGAAGCGGCATCGAAATCCTCCCGCGGTTGTGGCAACGCCAGGTCCGGCGGGGGCTCTGACCCAGGGCCCGAACGGATGGGGCTT
>JAGHYO010000260.1 GCA_017743605.1 Thermoflexus sp.
CGATCTCCTACCCGAGGTGGAGAAGTCGGCTGAGGAGGGCACGGGGCGCCAGCCAGCCCCAAAGTCGGAACCATCGCTCCTTCCACGCCCGGCTTCGGGGAAGATCGGCCAAGGTGCGCACCCGCAGGGCCCGGCGGACCGACCCGGGGGTCCAGCCCGGAGGGAGGGGCGCGTGCACCGTCATCGTCCGCCTGGCGGGCAGATCAAAGAAGTTGTCGCTGAAGACGAGGTCGGCTCCCGGGAGCGCCAGCGTGACGAAGCGAGCCAGGGCGCGGGCGCGCAGGATGATCGTTAACTTCTCCCCTTGGGCCTCCACCTCCACCGTCAGCCCAGGATCCGGCAGGCGCAGGGTCTTCTCGGGGGCAAGCAGGGCCACCCGGAGATCCTCCCGTGTGGTCCCTTCCCATCGCTCCGCCACGAAGGCCAGCGCTCGCCGGTGGCGGCGCAACAACGCCCCGACCTCCACCGCGCGGATGCGGGCAGCGTGCAGCGGGAGTGCCTCTGCTGGTTCTTCCCCTCGCTCGAGCACCTGCCCCTCGAAGGTCTCCAGGGACCAGCGGATGGTCCCCCGCCAGGGATGAGGGGTGTCGTTTAAGAGAAAGATCTCCACATGGTCCTCCTGCGCGTCCAGGGAGAGGGCGATAGGGGCAAAGAAGCGGCGGGCCGCGTAATGGAGGGCTTTCCATCGGCCGTAGACATCCAGGCTCGACCAGGAGATGGCGGGCCAGGTGTCGTTGAGCTGCCAGTAGAGGGCCCCGCCGCACCGGTTGCGGTGGCGCCGCCAGTATTCCACGGCCTGCCGCACGGCCTCCGCCTGGGCGATCTGGGTGAGCCAGGCCAGATCCTCCAGGTCCTCCGGGATCGGGAACCGCTCCGTGAGGTAATACAGGAGCCGCTGCATCCCGCCTGGGTCCCGCTGGCGGCGGCGGAGGGCAGGCGCGCGGAGGGTGGGATGCGGGGACAGTCCAAAGGCGGCGAGGGTTCCCGAGGTCGGCAGCGACTGCAGGCCGAACTCGCTCACGAACCGGGGGATGCGGGCCCGATAGGCGGCGGTGGGGGCCAGGCCGTGCCAGACCCGCCAGAGGTGGGCGTCGCCCCGTCGGTCGCCGTTGACTTCCCAGCGGAAAGCTCCGGAGGAGGGGGAGCCGGGCCAGTAAGGCCGGTCGGGGTCCTCGGCCCGGACCCATTCGGGGAGCGTGTGGTAGAAGAAGCGCTCGTGGGCGGCAGCCAGGCAGGCCAGCTCCGCTCCCCGCCTCCAACCCTGCCAGCGCCACAACGGCCACAGCATCTCGATCTCGTTGTTGCCGCACCAGAGGGCGAGGGAAGGGTGATGCCGCAGGCGGCGGACGTTCCCGCTCACCTCCGCCCGCACCTCCTCTAAAAATTCCGGCTCGTCGAGGGGATAGAGCATGCAGGCGAAGGGGAAATCCTGCCAGACCAGGATCCCACAGCGATCGCACAGGGCATAGAAGCGGTCATCCCCGTAGCCCCCGCCGCCCCAAACCCGCAGCACGTTCATCCCCGCAGCGGCCGCGCTCCGAACCAGCCGATCCAGATCCTCCTCCGGCACGAAAGGGCTTCGGGCGTCGAGCGGGACGACGTTCGCGCCTTTGGCGAAGAGGGGGACGCCGTTGACGACGAAGACGAAGGATTCTCCCCACGCATCTTTCTCCCGCTGAAGCGCCAGCGTCCGCAGCCCCAAGACCTCCCGCCTCCGGTCCAGAAGGCGATCCCCGGATCGCAGCTCCGTCTCTACGACGTAGAGAGGCTGCTCCCCCAGCCCGTTGGGCCACCAGCGATGGGGGCGCAAGACGGGCAGCTCCGCCGTGAACGCCTCCTCCTCCACGGGAAGCTCCCATCGGGTGACGTCGCCTTCCGGATCCATCAGGGTGATCCGCATGGAGAGGGGAAGATCCCGCCAGCGTTCCGTCCGTGCTCTGAGCGTCAGGGTCACCTGCTCCCCGTGATGATGCGGGCGGATGTGCAGATCGGCGATGCGGGCCATCGAGAACCCCTCTAGGGCTACGGGGCGCCAGATCCCCATGGGGGGGAGCTCCGGCCCCCAATCCCAGCCGAAGTGGCTAGGCGCCTTGCGCAGGTGGGCGACCCCGGGGTGCCCAAGGCCGGGGAGGGGGCGGCGACGGTGCTGCTCTCGGACAAAGGCAAGGGGCGAGCGCAGGCGGATGTGGAGGACGTTGACGTCGGGGCGGAGCAGGGGCTTCACCGTCCAGCGATACGAGCGGAACATGTTGCGGGCCTCGCCCAGGCGCTCCCCGTTGAGGAAGACCTCCGCCAGGGTGTCCAGCCCCTCACACACCAGCTCCACCCGCTCCGCAGCGGCGAGGGCAGCGTCGGGCTGGAAGGCGCAGCGGTATTCCCAGTCTGTCTCTGCGACCCAGGCGGCGCGGCGCAGGCCATCCCCAAGGAAGGGATCCGGGATCCGACCGAGGGCGAGCAGATCCAGGTGGACGCTGCCCGGCACCTGCGCCGGCAGCCACTCTGCTCCATCCGCTGACCGAAACCACCAGGGCCCGGAGAGGATCTGGCGGTGCATGGCTTCTCTTTGCTTTCAGTGAGGGAGAAGGAGGATCCCGATCCGAAGCGCTCCCCAAAGATGGCGGAAGAATCCCTGGCTCTTTCGGCCCCTCCAGCTCTCGCAGGATGCGCTCGAGCATCCGAATGAGAAGGGACAAATCCTCATGGAACAGCTTTCACTATCTCATAGTCTACATCGAAAATATTCTTGAACGATCCGATTGCAGGTGTTGGTGATGTCATACTAAGGCACTCGTGGGGATGACGCCGGCAGATTTCCCTCTACTCCTTCGCAAGTTCCTTCTCTTACATCGTTCTCCCTCCGCACCAGGGCGACGGAGCCAGGGGCGTGGATGTGTTCCTGTGTCCATCAGGCCTCTGAAGACCGGGAGGGGCGAGCGCGAAGGGTTTCCTCCCAAGCAGTGGTCAGCGCCCGGATGTCGGCGAAGACCAGGTCGGGCTGGATCGGGCTTTCGGCGAGCCCCTCCGGGGTGGTCGCTCCGGAGAGCACCAGGATGGTGAGGAGGCCGGCGCGCTTCCCGCCCAGGATGTCAGTGGGCAGCTGGTCGCCGATCACCGCAGTGGTCTCTGGGGCGGCTCCCATTCGCTCCATGGCGATCTGGAACATCAGGGGCTCCGGCTTCCCCACCACCACGGGGGCGACCCCTGTGGCCCGCTCCAGGAAGGCGAGGGTGGCCCCGTTGCCCGGATAAAGTCCATCCTCCCCCGGCCACACCGGGTCCGGGTTGGTCCCAATGAAGCGAGCGCCGTTCCAGATGGCCCGGGCGGCTCGAGCCAGCTTCTCATACGTGAGCCCCCAGTCAAAGCCGACCACTACGAAATCCGCGTGTTCCTCGTCGACTACCTGAAAGCCTGCCTCGGTCAGGGCGGCGCGGAGGGCCTGTTCGCCGATCACCAGCACCCGGGCGCCCGGCGAGGCGATCCGCTGGAGGTAGAGGGCGGTGGCGTCACAGGACGGGAGCACCTCCTCGGGATGCACCGTCACGCCGAAGCAGGCCAGCTGCGCGACGTAATCGTCCCGGGAGCGGCTGGCGTTGTTGGTGGCCAAGATGAAGCGGATCTCATGGCGGCGCAGGAAATCAAAGAAGTCCGTGAGGCCCTCCATCGGCCGTTTCCCGCGCCACAGCACGCCGTCCATGTCGATGATCAGAGAGCGGATGTGTTGCAGGCGCTCCATATTCGGAATCGCTCCGAGGCATGATGGTCAGGGACATCCGGGTTCACAGATTACGGATCGCCTCCCGATAGGCTTCGGGGGTGTCGATGTCCATCACCCAGGATGGATCGGGCACTGGGACCATGGCCACGGCTTCCGGGAGGGCCCGTACGAGAGCCCGCCCCCCCTGGTCTCCCTGCAACGCCATCAAGGCGGGGAACAGGGGGCTGTCTCTTATACAC
>JAGHYO010000261.1 GCA_017743605.1 Thermoflexus sp.
CGGCGAGGGCCTGCGGCAGCCTATCCTCATGCTCACGGCCCTGGACGAGGAGGTGGATCGCGTGGTGGGCCTGGAGGTGGGGGCGGACGACTATGTGGTGAAACCCTATCGGCTGCGGGAGCTGATCGCCCGGGTGCGGGCCCTGCTGCGCCGGGCCTACGGCGAGCTGGCCATGGCCGCCCCGGGGGAGCGGATCCGCTTCGGGGACATCGAGGTGGATCTGGAGCGGCTCCAGGTGACCCGGGGAGGCCGGCCTGTCCCCCTCACCCCTACCGAGTTCCGCCTCCTCCGATTCCTGGTCACCCACCCGAACCGCCCCTTCTCCCGCGAGGAGCTCCTGGAGGCCGTCTGGGGCTACGACCGCGAGGTCCTGGACGACCGCACGGTGGACGTCCACATCCGGCACCTGCGAGAGAAGCTGGAGGAGAACCCCTCCGCCCCCCGCTGGATCGTCACGGTGCGCGGGGTGGGCTATAAATTCCAGCCGTAGAAGAGGGCAGTCTCCCGGTAAGGGGGTGCGGGCAGTCGGTGTGCTTACAGGATGGGGCTTCCAGGACAGGGGAAGCACGGGCGATATCGATGGTTGCGGCTGACGTCGGTGGTGCGCAGGGCGCTGGCGGCCTGACTGGGGCGTAGTCTGAGGAGGACTCTATTCGGACGAGGCGTGTGCAGCGGAGATGATGGGTGGGGATTGTGAGGCTTGAGTATCCGTGGTAAAAACTATCATGCGGGCTTGATGAGGGAAACGTCGAAATCAGAAAACCATGTAGGCGGAAACGGGCCGGGAGGTGATTCCCATGACGGAGCGGGAGATGACGGTGGAGGCGGAAGGGGCGCTTATATTGCCTCGAGAGTTGCTGGACGAAGCCCTCCTGGGCAAACGGGTACGTCTTGTTGTGCGGAAGGGGGAGATCTCCATCCTTCCAGAAGAGCCGACTGATCCTTATCGGACGCTGGATGAACTGGCTGGATGCCTGGGGGAGGAACCTTTTGAGTTTTATGACTTCGACCTGGAAGTTGGAGGCTTTTATGAGGCTCGATGAGGTCCCTCCCGGCCCTGTCTATGTGGACACCAATGTGTGGTACATGTATCTCCGTTCCGACCGACAATATCTGACGGTTGTTCGTTCTTTCCTGGAGCGCGTCGTTAAGGGAGAGATTGTCGCCCTGGTAGGAGTTCCTGTCCTGGATGAACTGTTTTACCGCTTTCTGTTAGCACGCATTCGCGAACAGGAAGGCCAGCATCCTCTCACAGGGTTACGCCAGGATCCTGCAGGGCTGGTAAGACGTCACGCGCCGCCAATTCGCAAGGCTATTGAGATGCTACTTCGTTTGCCTAACGTGCATCTGGTCGGTGTGGAAACGGAGGATGCATATCGTTTCCTGCACCACGCCTCCCGATACGGACTGTTGCCTCGAGACGCTCTCCACGTCGCCATCATGGAGCGCCTGAACGTCCCCGCGATTGCCTCTGACGACCGGGATTTCGATCGTGTGCCGGGCATACAGCGCCACTGGATCGCCAATGCCCCTCTGCCTTAGAGGCATACGCTTCGCCTGGAGAGCCAGCATCCCCGGTTCTTCGTTATCCGCCGCCTGCGGGAGAAGCTAAGGAAAAACCCCTCCGCAAGCCCCGTCCAGGCTTCCCCCCATGGTTCAAGGCCCAATGGCAAATCCAGCCATCCTGTTAAGGAGCCTTAACGGAGGGACAACAGGGGCGCAATGCTCCGGGCGTAGCATGATCATTACGGACAGGCCTTGTGGAGAGGGAGGCGAATTGATGCGCCGGTGGGTATGGATCAGTCCGGGGGTTTTGGGAATGGCAGGGCTGATCGGCGTCGTCGTGGGGGCGCTGTTCCTGCTCGCCCGCGGAGGTGTGCTCTCCCGAGTCATGGCCGCTCCGGCTCCCGCCGCCTCTCCGATGCCGGTCCCCACTGAGTAGGGCAACTGCTTGCAGTTGCCCTACGTCTGGTCTTTGAGGAGGCACCATGCGGACGTTCGGGCGGATCCGCTCCATTCGCGGGTGGCTGATCGGAAGCTATCTGCTCCTCAGCATCGTGGCGGTGGGGATCACCGGGGTGCTGACGGTGAGCCTGCTGCGGGCGTATGGGATCCGGCAGGAGCAGGCGGTGCTGCGGGCGAACGCGGAGGCTGTGGCCCGGCAGGCCCGGATGTTCATGGAGCCGGAGCCCTGGCCGGAGGGGTTGACCCGCCTGGCCTACGCCACCGCCTTCCTGGGGAACGCCCGGGTGCGCATCCTGGACGCCCAGGGCCGGGTGCTGGCCGATTCGGGCTTCCCCACCGGCCCTGCGGGGGAGGCTTTCTGGGCCGCCCCTGCGCCCACTCCCGGCGCGGGGGGAACGGAGGTCCCTCCGTGGAGCTCCCTCTATCTGCGGGGCCGGGAGGGCTGGCCCGCCTATAGCCCCCCCGGGATGCGCTGGATGCGGATCCGCCAGTTCCGCAGCCCGTGGGGCAGCCGCTTCCACTTTGAGACGCTCCCCGGGTCCGCGGAGGCGGGAGAGGAGGTCACCGCGCCCTCGCTCCCGCTAATGGCGCGGGCGCCCATCGGGGATCCCCAGGCACCCATCGGGTATGTGGAGCTGCAGGCCGGGGTGGAGCCCAGCCTGGAGGTGATCGCCGCCACCACCCGCGCCTTCGCCCTGGCCGGCCTCGTCGCCGCCCTGCTGGCCGGGCTGCTGGGCCTGGGGGTGAGCGAGGCGCTGAGCCGCCCCATCCGGCGGCTGGCCCACGCGGCGGTGCAGATGGGCGAGGGAAACCTCCACGTCCGCGCGCCGGAGGCCGGGCCGGTGGAGCTGCGGCATCTCGCTGCCGAGCTCAACCGGATGGCCGAGCGCCTGCAGGCCAGCTTCACGGCCCTCGCCCGGGAGCGGGACGCCCTGCGCCACTTCATCGCCGATGCCTCCCATCAGCTCCGCACGCCGCTGACCGCCCTCCGCACCTTCCTGGAGCTCCTGCAGGGGCCGGCGGCGGAGGATCCGGAGGCCCGGGCCGCCTTCCTCGCCGAGAGTCAGGCTCAGGTGGATCGACTGGCCTGGATCACCCACAACCTCCTGGATCTCTCCCGTCTGGAGGCCGGCCTGATCTCCCTGGACCTCGCCCCCCATGCCCTGGAGGATGTCCTCCGGGCCGCGCTCTCCCTGTTCCGGGAAGGAGCAGCCCGGAAGGGGATCGCCCTCTCCCTCGAGCTCCCGCCGGAGCCCATCGAGGGGATCTGGGATCGGTGGCGCCTGGAGATGGCCCTGGCCAACCTGCTGGACAACGCGGTCAAGTTCACGCCGCCCGGGGGGCGGATCACGGTGGGCGCCCGGCGAGAAGGGGAGCGCGTCCGCATCTGGGTGGAGGACACCGGGTCGGGGATCGATCCGGAGGACCTGCCGCATATCTTCGAGCGCTTCTATCGGGGGCGGAACGCCCCGGCGGAGGGAAGCGGTCTGGGCCTGGCCATCGTGCGCTGGATCGTGGAGGCCCACGGCGGACAGGTGGAGGTGCACAGCCAACCGGGTCAGGGCAGTCGCTTTGAGCTGATCCTCCCGCTGCGCGGCGAGAGGACGGCCTTCTGACATCCTCTACATCCGGAGGAACCCATGGGTCGACGAGGGCTTGGCTTCCTGATCCCGCTCTGGGGGATCGCGCTGGGAACCCTGCTTTACGGCGCCCTGATGGTCCTGGGGGCCCGCTTCGGCTTCCTTTATCGGAACGTGACCGGGTTCACGGCCCTGCAGCAAATCTCCCGGTGGGCCATTGGGGTGAGCGTCTTATCGGCTCTGGGGGTCGCCGCCCTCGTGGCCGGGATCGCCGCCCTCCGGCCCGCCCCGTGGCCCCGGAAGATTCTGCTGGTCCTGCCCGCCTGGTTGCTGTTCCTGACGCTCCTGGGGCTCCTGATGTTCCTCCTTCAGATCGGCACGGTGGGGCCGTTCGCTGCCCTCTGGAC
>JAGHYO010000262.1 GCA_017743605.1 Thermoflexus sp.
GCATGGCCGGGCTGGTCCCGCCACTCGTAGACGATCCGGCCCTCCCCCAGGACGTAGCGGTCCAGCAAGCCCAGCCGGGCGAATAACCGCAGGGTGCGGTAGACTGTAGAGAGATCCACAATGAAAGCACGGGCCTGGACGGCGGCATGGACCTCCTCGGCGGTCATGTGCCGCCCGGCCGAGCGAAGGGCCTCCAAGATCAGCAGCCGCTGCGGCGTCACCCGCAAGCCGCGCTGGTGCAACGCCTGTCGGATCGGATGACAGTGCGGCACCTCGCTTCCTCCGTCTCCCTCCCAGAGATCTCTTCACGCCGGGAGGGCCTGGCCTAGCCCCCGACTCCCCAGCACCCATCTTGGCATTTGCAAAATTTGGTTACTGCAAGTATATGACGATAACTGCCATCTGTCAAAATCAAACCCTCGGCTCGGCAGCCCGGCCGCCGCTTCGAACGGTAAGGATAAAGGAGGGATCTTGACCCCGCCGACACTCGACAGGATCCCCCGGACCCGTTAAAATGCGAAAGTGCTTTATCCGCAGGGATGCGTTTTTGGAGGGAAGCGATGGAGCCGACGGGGAATGCAGGGAAGCTGCCCAAGCGCATCGCCCGTCTGGGGGAGCTGATGTCCAACATGTGGTGGACTTGGCAGCCGGACGCCCAGCAGCTGTTCAAACGGCTGGATCCGGTGCGCTGGGAGGAAGTCCGCCACAATCCAGTGGCCTTGCTGCGCCGAGTGGAGCGAGCCCGGCTCAACGCGGCCGTCCAGAATCCGGCCTATCTGGAGCTTTATGATCGGGTGATGGAGGAGTTCGATCGCGCCCTCAGCGGGCCTACCTGGTTCACCCGGGCCCATCCGGAGCGCGCGGAGGCGCTCATCGCCTATTTCTCCACAGAGTTCGGGATCCACGAAGCCTTCCCGGCCTATGCTGGCGGGCTGGGGGTGCTGGCTGGCGACTTCCTCAAAGAGGCCAGCGATCTGGGCCTGCCTATGGTCGGGGTAGGGTTGCTGTATCAGCACGGATATTTCACCCAGCGCATCACAGAGGACGGTTGGCAGGAGGCGATCTACGAGCCGCTGGACCTGGAGAACCTCCCCCTTCATCCGGCGTTGGACCCCGATGGGCAACCGATATGGGTAGAAGTGGCCATTGCTGGCCGGCCGGTCCGGGCGCGGATCTGGCGTCTCCAGATCGGCCGCATCCCGCTTTACCTGCTGGACACCAGCCTCCCGGAGAACGAGCCCGCGGATCGGGAGCTCTCCGCCCGGCTGTATGACGGGGACCCGGAGCGGCGGATCGCCCAGGAGATGATCCTGGGGATCGGCGGGGTGCGGGCCCTGCGGGCTCTGGGTCTGCAGCCCGCCGTCTGGCATCTGAACGAGGGCCATTCGGCCTTCTCCATCCTGGAGCGGCTGCGGGAACACATCGCCGCAGGCCTCCCCTTCGAGGAGGCCGCAGCTCGGGTGCGGGCCACCACCGTGTTCACCACCCACACCCCGGTCCCCGCCGGCCATGATCGCTTTTCCTTCAGCCTGATCGAGCGCGCCTTCGCCGGTTACTGGGAGCAACTCGGCCTTTCCTTCAAAGACTTCTGCGAGCTGGCCCGCCAGGACGAGCCCTGGGGCTCCGCTTTGAATATGACCGTCCTCGCCTTATGCTTCGCCGATCGCCGCAACGCCGTGAGCGAGCTCCACGGCCGCGTCACCCGGAAGATGTGGGCCCACCTGTGGCCAGATCGGCCCGTGGAGGAAGTTCCCATCCGCCACATCACGAACGGGATCCACGTGGGGACCTGGCTGGCGCGCCGGATGCGGGTCCTCTATCAGCGCTATTTGGGGCCGGACTGGCTGGAGCGGCTGGACGATCCGACCCTCTGGGAGCGGGTTCTGGAGATCCCGGATGAGGAGCTGTGGACGGTGCGACGGCACCTGAAGCGCAAGCTAGTGGCCTTCATGCGCGAACGGGCCCGACGACGCTGGCAGGGCAACCGCGTCTCCCCGATTCAGATCGTGGCCTCGGGCGTGCTGCTCGACCCTTATGCCCTGACCATCGGCTTCGCCCGGCGCTTCGCCCTCTACAAGCGCGCCTACCTGCTCTTTCGGGATCCAGAACGGCTGCGACGCTTGGTCAACAATCCCGATCGCCCTGTCCAGATTATCCTGGCCGGGAAGGCCCATCCGGCCGACGAGCCAGCCAAGCGCATGATTCAGGAGATCTACCGCCTGATCAAAGACCCGGCCTTCGGGGGGCGGATCGCCTTCCTGGAGGATTACGACATCGAGGTGGCCCGCCATCTGGTGCAAGGGGTGGACGTCTGGCTGAACACGCCCCGCCGGCCCCTCGAGGCCAGCGGCACCAGCGGCCAGAAGGCCGCCCTCAATGGGGTGCTGAACCTGAGCGTGCTGGACGGCTGGTGGCAGGAGGCCTACAACGGGGCCAACGGCTGGGCCATCGGGGAGGATCGGGAGTATGAGGACCCCGAAGCCCAGGACGCTGCCGACGCGGCGTCCCTCTACGATCTGCTCGAGAAGGCGGTGGTCCCCCTCTACCACGACATCGAGGCCGATGGGATCCCCCATCGATGGCTGCGCATGGTGAAGGAATCCATCCGCTCCTTAGCTCCCTTCTTCAACACCCGGCGGATGCTAAAGGAATACCTTAAGGAGATGTATCTGCCTGCCATGGAGGCGGCCTCCCTTTGGATGCTGCCGGTGTAGGGGCCATGAGCGCGACGACGAAACCGGAAACCCGGATCGGTGTGTCTTCGATCCGCGAGGCCATCGCTTGGGCCTCCCGGCGGGTGCGCGCCTCTGCTCCTCGATTGGCAGCTGAGGTGTTGCTGGCCCATGTCCTGAACGTCCCCCGCGCCTACCTTTTAGCTCACCCCGAACGCGCCCTGTCGCCAGACGAATGGGAGGCCTTCGCCCAGCTGGTGGCCCGGTCCGGGCAAGGAGAGCCCCTGTTCTATCTGATCGGCGAACGGGAGTTCTACGGGATGCCCTTCCGGGTCACCCCTGCTGTCCTGATCCCCCGACCGGAGACCGAGGGCCTGATCGACGCCGCCCTGGAGTGGGCGCGGAGCCGCGCCTACCGGGCCTACGCGCCCCTGGTCTTCGCAGACATCGGGACCGGCTCCGGGTGCATCGCGGTGGCCCTCGCGGTCTACCTGCCCAACAGCCGGGGCTACGCCACCGATCTCTCCTCGGAGGCCCTGGAGGTTGCTCAGGGGAACGCCGCCCGCCACGGCGTGGCCTCCCGATTGGACTTCTTGCAGGGCGACCTCTGCGCCCCCCTCCCGGAACCGGTAGATCTGCTGGTGGCCAACCTGCCGTATGTGGCCCGATCCGAATGGGCGGACCTGGATCCCGCCATTCGGGAATACGAGCCGATCCTGGCTCTAGATGGCGGGCCAGACGGGCTGGATCTGATCCGGCGCTTCCTGGCCCAGGCGCCGGGGTATCTGCGGCCGATGGGTGCGGTTTTCCTGGAGATCGGGGCCGGGCAGGGACCGACCGTCCTGGAGCTCGCTCGGGCCGCCTTCCCCCGGGCGGTGATCCGGCTGCTGAGGGACGTCGCCGGACTGGACCGGGTGGTGGCCATCACCCATTGAGGGAAGGGAGCCGCCGATGCGGATCGCGATTGGAGCGGATCACGCGGGCTACGCCTTGAAGGAGATCCTGGCCGCACATCTGCGAGAATTGGGGATCGAGGTGGTGGATTTCGGGACCCACAGCCCCGAGTCCACAGACTATCCGGACTACGCCCAGGCGGTGGCCGAGGCCGTCGCCCGCGGGGAGGCGGATTACGGCGTCCTGATCTGCGGCACGGGGATCGGCATGTCCATCACGGCCAACAAGGTGCCCGGCATCCGCGCTGCCGCAGTTTCAGAAGCCTACACCGCGAAGATGAGCCGCGCGCACAACGACGCCAACGTCCTCTGCCTGGG